>NZ_JBTMMT010000033.1:0-70700 GCF_055517075.1 Micromonospora sp. DSM 43699 | reverse complement strand
AGACATCCGCTCCTGGATCGCCGACTGGAACCGCGACCCACGGCCGTTTACCTGGACCAAGACCGCCGAAGAGATCCTCGAATCACTCGCACGATTTTGTAGGCGAATTTCCGGCGCAGGACACTAGTGTCGCGTGATTCTGGTTGTGTTATGTCCTGTACGCGTCGAGACTGCACCGTCCGCGCTGAGGTTGCACATGATCTTGCGCCGTTCGGATTGATCTTGCGCATCGCCGCCGGCCATCGGGGCTTCGACGGCGACGAATGTCAAGCTGCCAGTGCTTTCAGTTCTTCCAGCACCTCACGCTCGACCTCGGCTAGTGACCTCTGTTCGTCCTCGGCGATCCACTCGGAGAAGGCCACGGTGAAAACCGTCACGCCGGTTTCCGCCGCGAGGACGGCCGCTCGCTCGGCGACGCCGCGCGCACGCAACGCGCCGGCTACCACCGCCGCGAGCGATGCCCTCTTCAGCAGCTCGCGTTCCAGTAGGCGGGGGTTCGCCGTGATGACCGCGTGGCGCTGACGTGACCAGGGCCGTCGTTCGTCGGTGAAGGACTCCGCCGAGACCGCCAGGGCTGCGGTGACCATCTCCAGCGGCGACGCGGACGGCGGGGCCGCGCGCACGCCGTCCAGGAATGCCTGTTGCAGCATGTCGTGTCCGTCGAACAGCACCTCGCGCTTGTCGGCGAAGTGACGGAAGAACGTGCGCTCGGTCAGGCCGACGCTCTGGGCGATCTCTTCGACGGTCGTCTTCTCGAAGCCTTGTCGGACATAGAGCTCCAGTGCCGCCATCTGTAGGCGCTGCCTCGCACCTGGATCCCATCGCGCCATAGCGAGAGCATACTGATGGCAGCGGCTGACATCATGCGCTAAGGTGACGACAGCGACTGACATCATCGGGGTGTTGGTTGGCCGGCATCAAGAAGGAGATCCATCCATGCGCGTATTCGTCACCGGGGCATCCGGCTGGATCGGCTCCGCCACCGTCGACGAGCTGCTCGCGGCCGGTCACGACGTCGTCGGCCTCGCCCGCTCCGACGCCTCCGCCGCCGCTCTGGAAGCCATGGGCGTCACGGTCCTGCGCGGCGACCTCGACGACCTCGACGGCATCCGCGCGGGCGCCGCGGACGCGGAGGCCGTGATTCATCTCGCCAACAAGCACGACTTCGACAACCCCGCCGTCTCGAACAAGGCCGAACGAGCCGCGATCGAGGCAATCGGGGACACCCTCGAAGGTTCGGGTCGGCCGTTCCTGTTCGCCTCGGGCATCATCCCGGTCGGCGGTGGTCGTCCCGCCACCGAAGACGATGCCTCCCCGTTCCACGGCCCCGACACCCCTCGCGGCGGCGGCGAGAACCTCGCACTGGACTACCTCGCCCGAGGCGTGCACGTGGTCGGGGTGCGGTTCGCCCCCACCACGCACGGCGCGGGCGACAACGGCCTCATGACCACTCTCGTCGGTATCGCGCGGGAGAAGGGCGTTGCCTGCTACATCGGCGACGGTACGAACCGGTGGCCCGCAGTGCATCGCTCCGATGCCGCCCGCCTCGTCCGCCTCGGACTGGAGAAAGCACCCGCGGGCTCGCTCCTGCACGCGATCGCCGAGGAAGGAGTCCCGACACGCCATATCGCCGAGGCGATCGGCCACGCGCTCGACCTGCCCGTCGCCTCCATCTCGTCCGAGAACGCACCAGCTCACTTCGGCTGGATCGGCGGATTCTTCGGCATGGACATCCCCGCCTCCAGCACTCGCACCCAGGAAATCCTCGGCTGGACACCCACCGGCCCCACCCTCCTGGACGACCTCAACACAGGCGCCTACTCCCACGCCTGACAACCCGACGACGAGACGTAAGCCGCCGTGCGCACCCGCGCAGGCTGACCGGTGCGCGCTGAAAGCCGTTCGGCCGTTCAGGACAAGGTGTCGCGTACCCGCAGCGGTCGGTTTCCGGTCGGGCCGAGCTGGGCCAACTCGCCCTCGATGTCGACGTCGATCGGGCCGAGAAAGCTGATGTTGCCGGCCGGAACAACGGCAGCGGCGAGTCGTGCTCCAACGCGCGGGCCAACAGGAACTCGTCCAGCTCCGAACAGCCGACCCACAACAAGATCCACCGAAGGTGCAAGGTAATCCCGAACAGATCGCGTGTGCCACGCTCCGGCGACCTTGCAGCCTGGGACTGCGTAGCTTTCGGCTCTGTCTCACATTCGGGATGCTGTTGGTGATCTTGGTCGTTGATCACTAACTGGCGCGGAAGAGTTCTTGAAGGCGGCTTCGTGGTCGTTGGCGCTGGTCGGGTCGGTGTTGAGCGAGTCGGATGATGTTGGTGCCGGCGGCGGTGAGGACGTGTTGGACGTGGGTCTTCGCGAGCCCTCGGTACCGGCAGTGGCGTAGGCCGTGCGCGCGGACGGTCTCGGAGACGGTGGCCTCGCATCCGGCGCGCAGGTTGTAGCGTCGTTTCCACTTGGGGGTCTGCTGTTGCACGCGGGCCTGGGTCTGGATGCGCTGCAAGGGCTCGGGTAGGAGGAGCAGGTGTCGGCCCTTGCCGTCGACGTTGCCGGTGCACTGCTGCCGGACCGTGCAGGCCCGGCAATCCGCCCGGCGAAACAGCACCGACATGCGAGGTTTGCCATCTGCCACGGTCGGCTTCCACCGCGGACTGACCGCGCCTTTCGGACAGGTCATGGTCTCGGCTCGCCAATCGATGTCGAAGTCTTCCTTGGCGAACCCCGGCCGCTCGGCGGCACGCGGATCCTGGCGTACCGGCCCGACGATCGTTATCCCGTGCGCCGTCGACGCCTGGTGCACCGTCTCGGGAGTGACGTAGCCACTGTCCAGAAAGTGCTCCGCCGGCGCCATGCGCTGCCCGACCAGCGCAGAGTGGATCGCATCGACGACACCGATGTCCTGGTGCGGGGCCGGGGTCGTCACGACGTGCACGATGATGTTCGGTCGTTCCTGATCGCAGGTCTCCGTCTGGTGATCCTTGTACCCGACCCATTCGACCTTGCCCGGCTTGTGGCTGAACCGGGCCTGCGGATCGTGTGGCGACACGATCTCCACGCTGGAGAACGGCCCGCGGGCCGGCTCCGCCTCGTCATCGGTCGCCGTGGCGACGCGACGCCGCCGCGTCGTGCCCTCCCGGCTCTTACGAGCCCGCGACGCCTTCGCCTCCCGCCACCGCACCTGCCCTGACTCGTCGTACCAGTACTGCTGAACCCACACCTGACGCAGCACCTCGACAGCGGCAACCGCCGAGCCGGCCGTCGGGGCGTTCGGCTCGTAGACGGCCCGCAGCAGGGCTATGCCGTCAGCGCCGACCTGTTCCACGTACTCGCGCACGGCGACCGCCCCGGTCGGCTGCCGCTCGTGACGCACCGACCGGCCATACCGCTGCGCCCACTGCGGCGGCATGACACCGGCAAGCCACACCTCGTCGACCTTCGCCAGGGCCTCCAACGCTGCCCGCATCGTTTCCCCGACCAACTCCACCCGACCCAGCCGGCGCACCGCAGCGAGGACATGGGTGGAATCCGTACGCTGCCGGCCCCGCGCCCGCACCAACCCCGCCTGCGCTAACCGATCAACCATCACCGCGAGCAAGCGATCAGCCCGATCGCCCTCGGCCAGCCGGTCCCGGAACTCGCTGAGCACCGAATGATCGAACCCCGGCTCGGTCAACTCCATCCCCAACGCGTACTTCCAGTCGATACGACATGCCACCGCCCGCGCCGCCTGCCGATCAGTCAGGTTCTCCGCGTACTGCAACACCGACACCAACGCCAACCGAGCAGGCGACACCCCCCGACGACCATCGACCGGAAACCAGCTAACGAAGTCGTCATCAACGAACAGGTCCTCCAACCGATCCCGCATCACCATCGCCGGGGTGCCCTTCGGATTGGCAGCCCACGCAACCCGAGCCGTCTCCGCCGGCACCAACGAACCCGAACCCCGCCCCATCGACATCCCGCTACCCCAACACCGAGAAGCCCTCAACTCTGGCAGCGACGCACCCCACCCCCGGCCACACAACCAAGATCACCAACAGCATCCATTCGGTGGTGACCGAAGGTAGTCGATGTCGTTGAGGCCTTGTGTGCGAGATCGTTGATCTTACGAAGACGGTGTTCTCGGGATTGCTGCCGCTGGTGATCGACGACGTGACGGACGAGGGCGAGCGAATCCTGGTGCGGGCTCGGACTCCGCAGAGGCCAGTGGCGTGTCCGGGGTGCGCGGCCGTGACGGGCCGGGTGTACGGGTATCACCAGCGGCCCCTTGCGGACCTGCCGGTCGATGCGCGGCCGGTGGTGCTCCGGGTACGTACAACTCTGCCTCCGGCCGAACTACCAGCCGGAAACGCACACGGTGCGCGCTGAGATCCATCTCAGCGCGCACCGCGGGGCAATGGTCCGTGTCCGAGGGTGGACATGACGCCGGATCGCCGCCGTGTCAGGGCAGTGCGGACCAGGTCCGCCGGCAGGACCGCTGCCGGGTCGGGCACGGTGGTGGTGCGCCGCCGCTTCGGTGTTCGGCCGCACAATCCGCTGTACGCATGAGTCGGGCGTCGCCCGCTTCCACGCCGCCGGGGTCTCGCTCAGGTGCTGTCCGGCGAAGATCCGCGCACCGTCGCCGCCCTGGCCACCTGACTAGTTGCCTCATTGGAAAGAAGCTAGTACTTTCCAGTGAGGCAACTAGTCAAGGAGGTCGCGATGAGCAGGCAGGACGATCAGCAGAACGCGGCAGCAACTCTGGCCACGATCCATGAGCACCAGCAACGGACCCGGCGTGCGGCGCGCGTGCCGTGGTGGGTCTACGCAACGATGTTCCTCCTGAGTGCCGCGGCATGTGCGGCTAACGACTTCGTCGACCTCGACGGCGCCAAGCTGCTCGCCGCAGTGGTCCTGGTCGTGCTCGTCATCGTTGCCGTGATCACGTATGCCGGCCGATCAGCGCCACTGAGCAGGCTGCGCGCTGTGCGGCGCAGGCAGACGTTCGTGCCACAGGCTTTCGGTGCGGTGGCGGTCGTCGGCGGTCTCGGCGTCTGGTTGCTCTTCCGTTACGGCAACACGATCGCTGACAACGTGGCCGGCGCGATCGGCCTGAGCAACTACCCGAACACCGTCGCCGGGATGCTCCTCGGCGCTGCGTTCACCGCGTTGTTCGCCCTGAGTCAGCTGCTGAGCGAGACCTTCCAACACCGAACCGGCCGATGACCGACTCACCACCAACCGCCGGCCGGGCGTCGGGCCTGGACCGGCTGCTCTCGGATCCGACACGGCTGGCGATCATGTCGGTGCTGACGGCTGCGGACTGGTGCGACTTCGCCTTCCTGCGGGACGCGGTGTCACTGTCGGACTCGGCACTGTCCAAGCAGCTCACCACACTCAAGAACGACGGGCAGATCGAGCAACGGCGCACGTATCACGGCCGGGTGCCCAAAACCACGGTGCGAGCCACCGACGAGGCCCGATCCCGTTTCGTGAGGCATGTCGAGGCGCTCCGAATGATCGTGGAACGCGCTCAAGCCGAAGAACACCCGCGGTTCTAGGTCCCGTTTCATAGCCCGGTTGACCTATCGAGTACGAGACCATCATGACCCCACCGGTCACATCCGGGATCCTCGTCAGTCCGGCGCCGGTTGACGAACTCCAGTTCGTGTCTGCTCATCAGGGGTTTCTGCGGTACTTTCCTGCCGTGCCCGATGACAGGCGAGAACGGTCGAGGCTGCGCGCCGAGCGTAGCGACGGCGTGGAGAACCGGCAGCGGATTCTCGCCGTGGCGACGGTGGTCGTTGCCCGCGACGGCCTGCAGGTGCCCCTGGCGACGGTAGCGGCCGAGGCTGAGGTCGGGATCGGCACCCTCTACCGCCACTTCCCGAACCGTGCGGCACTGCTGGACGGATTGGTCATACGGTCCCTGCGGGTTGTCCTCGAGGCGATCCGGGATGCGGTCGGCGACGCCGCGACCGCGCTCGACGCGGTGCGGGGTTACTTCTACCGCGTGATCGAACACCGCGACCAGCTGATCCTCCCACTGCGCGGCGGCCCTGCGGTGGTCAGCGCCGAAGCGGCCGGACTTCGCGAGGACGTCCGCCGAGAACTTGAGGACATCCTGCGCCGAGGGGTCGCGGACGGCACGATCCAGAGCGGCTTGACTCCCCTCGACCTCATCCTGATGGCGACGATGCTGGCCCAGCCGCTGCCCAACATCACGGACTGGGACCTCGTCGCACGACGGACGGCAGACGTCTATCTCGCGGGCATGCCGCCCCGGAGTGACGAACCGTACGTCCGACGCTAGAATTATCCGGACGGTTTCCTCCGTCTAAGCTGGTGGCTTGCCGCGCCGGCCCGGTGCTTCAGGCAAGGAGACCGACATGAGCATGCTCTACCTAGCGCAGCCCGAACAGCAGCAACAACTGGAGTGGCTCGACGGCGGAACGCTCGCCATGTTGCTCGACGGCAAGGCCACCGACGGCCAGTTGATGATGGGCCGTTTCGACGTCAGCAAAGGTGAGGCGCCGCCCTACCACACGCACACCCGCGAGGACGAGGTCTTCATGCTGATCAAGGGCACCGCCCTGGTCTGGTACGACGACCAGGAATACGAGGTGGCCGAGGGTGGCGTGGTGTTCCTACCCAAAGGCCTCCCACATGCGTACCGCATCACCTCCGACCGGGCCGACCTGCTGATGATCAATACGCCGGCCGGCATCGAGGGCATGTTCCGCGCATCCGGGCGGGACAAGTCCACCCCTCGCCCGCCGGACTTCAAGATCACGCCGAACCCGGCAATCGCCGCGGAATACGGAAACGTCATCGTCGGCCCGCCCCGCTGACCCCTGCACCTGTCTGGGGGCACGCATGGCGTTGCCACTCGACCCGCAGATCGCTGCAGCTCTCACCGCGATCTTGGAAAACGCGGGCGAGGTGAAGCAGCCGCCGGGCGGTGACGTCGGAGCCCGCCGCACCGCGATGGACGGAATGCTCACCGCGATCACGGCATCGAAGCCGTACCTGACGATGTCAGCACCACCGACCACCAGTCACCACCCCGGACGGCGCCGATCTGCTGCTGCGCTGGTGTACCAAAGCCGGCGCCCAGCCCGGCTCGGCAGTGTCCTACTTCCACGGCGGAGGCATGATCCTCGACAGCGTTGCCAGGTGAGACGGCCCGATCAGCCGCATCGTGTCGCGCAGGGCGGCCGTTCCTCTCGGTCGAGTACCGCCTGGCCCCGGAACACCCGTTCCCGGCCCCGGTCGAGGACGCCTACCCAGCCCTGCAATGGCTGCACGGACACGCCGGCGAACTGGGCATCGACCCAGCCCGCATCGCCGTGATGGGCAACAGCGCCGACGGTGGCCTGGCCGCCGCCGTCTCCATCCTGGCCCGTCACCGCGGCGGCCCGCGATCACCGGGCAACTGCTGATCCTTCCAATGCTCGACGACCGCAACACCCACGCACGACACCGAGCGCTTTGCCGCCCACGCGGGTGTGGTGTCTGGGGCACTTGGTCGATGCTTCCGTTCTGGCGGCTGACCTGCGCTCCCACGAGCGATGGCAGTGATCGCGGCTGCGGTCTGCTCGGGGTCGGGTAGAGCGGCCTCGGTCACATCCCGCAGGCGCGGCCAGGCTCGAGCATCGGATCGGGATGCCTCACCGAATCTGCTTCCGGTGAGGGTTTGGTGCCCCAGGGTGGCGGACTGGTCAAAGGTCAAGGGTGTGAGACCAGGGCCTCCAGCGTGCCGGCCCGGCGGTGCCGGACATCGCGGAGATGACGATCGAGGCCGGCCGCCGGGGATCCGTCTCGCCAATCACACGTAACACATGACGCCACCACGTCAAGTAATCGGTGTCCAAATGCAGCACCTCGACGACGGCCAGGAGCGGGTGGCGTGCAGGCGGGCCTCTTCCGCCGCAGCTGATGCTTCCCGGGGAGGGATCGGGTGTGGGTAGAGCCGACGGCTCTGGCTATGACCGCCGATACGGCGCTTGCGGCGCTCTCTCAACACCCCGCGGCGGAGTTCGGCAACGACTTGCTCCTTCACTCAATCGATCCACCATTGATGATGACGTCGAATGCCGCATCGAGGATCCTCCGGGGATCGGCCGAGCGTAAGGCGAAGTCGATCGCGCCGAGCACCAGATGTGCGATGACCGCGGGGCGTGGATCCCCTGGTGGGGCGCCGGCCTGTTCGCGAATTGCCTCGGCGAGGACGTCCTCGTGGCCCATCCACGTCCTGTGCCAGTACTCCGACAGATCGCGGTTACCGACGACAAGGGCCATGAAGCTCTGGGTGTTCGGGTCGGCGGCGGCTACGGCCTGCTCTATCCGGTTGTGGGCGTAGACATGCAGGACGTCGAGAATGCCGACGCCGGGACCACGGTCGGCCACCGTTCGGACGAGTTCCGCCGAAATTTCGCTCCCGCGGTCGACAACTAGTGCTTCTTTCGTCGCGAAGTGGTTCAGCAGCGTCGTGGGGGAGACGTCGGCAGCGGCCGCGACGTCACGCACGGTCACGTTTTCGTACCCCTTCTCCAGGAACAACTTGAGCGCAGTGGCTGAGATGTGGGCACGAGTCGCCGCTTTCTTGCGCTCCCGGCGTCCCGCCTGAGCCAGTTCAGCATCCACGATCTGAGCTTACCGGCGAGACACTCGAGCAAGGGTGGTACGATACCAAGTATGGTACCGTACCAGTGTCAGTCTTCGTTGAAGGGGTTTCCATGGATACGGACGTCGTCATCGCGGGCGCTGGGCCTGCTGGATTGATGCTCGCGACCGAGCTGGCCCTCGCGGGCGTGTGCGCCATCGTGGTCGAGACACTCACGACGCGCTCAGGGCAAAGCAAGGCGACGAACCTGCAGCCCCGAACCGCTGAGATCTTGGCAATGCGGGGCCTGTTGACGGGTGTCGACGAACAGTCGATCGGGCGGGTCGAGGGTGGAGAGTTCGCCGGAATCCCTCGACTACGCCGCACTCGACAGCCGGTATCCCTACCAGGTGGGCGTCCCGCAGGCGCGCGTCGAGGAGATTCTCCGGGACCGGCTGGCGGAACTCGGGGGAAGGGTCCGCCGGAACTGGGCGGCTGACCGGGTTCGATCAGGATGACGACGGTGTCACCGTCTATGGCCCCGAACAACTGCGAGCGCGGTACCTGATCGGATGCGACAGCGGCCGTAGCGCGGTACGCAAACTGCTCGGCGTCGAGTTCGCCGGCACCGACGCCACTCGGTGGACCGCCGTAGCCGACGTCGTATGCGGCCCGGGCGCGGCGCAGCCACCGGTCGGCTGGTCGCTGGCGGGCATGGCGCCCCGTCGCCGGGCGGATGGGACCTTCGCCCGCATTGTGCCGCTCGGGGAACCAGGCTGTATCGGTTCGTCTATTCCGATGCGGCAGAAGGAGATGTCGCGAGCGAGGACGTCGCCGACCGACTTCACGGCGGGCACGGGCTGGGCGAGCCAACTGTTCCACAAGTGCCAGGGTGTCCTACTGGCCCGCGACGAGAGATACCTCGCGCCGCTGTGCCCTACCAGGATCGGATCGCCGCCACGGTGACTGACACGTTGCCCTGGGTGGATGTTCAGGCAGTCCTGATCAGACCGGACGGATACGTGTGCTGGACCGCCCCGGGCGAAGACATGACCGGCGCGTTACGGAAATGGTTCGAGACCGGTGCATGACGCGTGCGGGCCGCCGATGGTCTGCCCGGCGACGGCCTAGCGCGCCGCCGGGACGGGGGAAGGCAACAGCTCTCACCGGCACGACGAGAGACCACCAACGGCGAAATCCGAACGCTACGACCAAGAGGAGCAGCGCTATGCGAGTAGCAGAAAATCTCGAGATGTTGGACGTGCACACGCGGGTGATGGGCGTTCCGCGGGTGTTCCACCCGACCCTGATGTGGGACGAAGAGAGTGTCGTCCTCATCGACACCGGAGTAGCGGGCAGCCTGGAAGAGATCAGGAACCAGGCCGAGGCTGCCGGCGTGCCGTTTTCCAGGCTGAACCACATCGTGTTCACGCAACAGGACATCGATCACATCTCGGGTGCGGCAGACCTTCTTGCCGGGAATCCCGGCGTGGCTGTGTATGCCCATGAGAAGGATGCGCCACACATCCGGGGTGAGAAAAAGCTGAGCCGGCTGACTGACGCGTTCCTGGAGCGCATTTCCGACCGCTCCGAGGAGGAACAGGCCCGGATCCTGCAAATGTTTGACAACGCCGCCACACCGGTGAACCGAGTCCTGCACGATGGTGACCAACTTCCATTCTGTGGCGGCGTGACGGTGATCCACACCCCGGGCCACACGGCCGGCCACATCTGCCTCTACCACCACGCAAGCAGGACCCTCATCGCCGGAGACGCCCTGAACATCCTGCACGCAGAACTGGTCGGTCCAAACGAGGACCCGATGGCCGAGGACGGCGTTGTGGCGGAAGATGCCATTTCCGCACTCAGGAAGCTCACGGGATACGACATCGCCGCCATCATCACCTATCACGGGGGCCTGTTCGACACCGAACCCAACAAGAACCTCGGCGAGGTCATCGCCCATCGAAAGCTCTACAGCTACCGGCGATAGGAATGAGCGGGTCTGCTGCACCGATAGGTGACATCTGAGGTGGCTTGCCCTGTGGGCGGCCTGGCAGAAGATGTTGCTGTGCCCGAGCCCTATCCTCGTGAGTTCCGTGATGATGTCGTGCGGGTGGCCCGGGACCGTGACCCGGGCGTGACGGTCGAGCAGATCGCCAAGGACTGCGGAGTCCACCCGATGACGCTGTGCACATGGCTGCGCCAGGCCGACATCGACGCCGGAACCAGGCCTGGCGTCAGTGGCAGCGACCAACTGGGGGACTACGCCTCAGCGTCGAAGATCCGATCCATGGTCACGGCGCCGTCGAGGTGCACCTCTGTCTTCTCGCAAGGCGATCAAGGCTGAGCTTCGACGCCGTCACTGCTGCCGCGACAGGAAGTAGCTCAGGGTAGGGCGGCACGGGCCTCGGAGGAAGCGGTCGCGGTCGTTGCCGTGGGCGATCGCCGCGTCGTGGACGGCGTCGACCGCGGCGGCCGGCGGGTCGTGGTTGGCCAGCGCGGTCAGGGCGGGGAGTGCGACAGCCTGCTGGAGCTTGCGCCGCGCTCCTCGCCCCGGGTGAGCGGCATGATGGTCCGACGGAACCGCTCCCCGTCAGCCGCCCGGACAGCGGGTGTCACCGCCGCTGTGTTCCACGCAGTGCCCCGGCGGGCCAGGCGTCGTCGTTGCCGTCGCCGGAGCGAGGTTCCGGCCGACGAGCACAGCGAACGGTAGGGCGGGCACGGCGATCACGACGGCCAGCACCAGAAAGACGACCGCGGTGCGGACCAGCCGCAGCCGGTACGCGACGAACGCGATGATTGCCGGCCCGGCGGTCGCCACCAACGCGGCGACGAGCAGGGCCAGGCTCGCCCGACGTCTAAGGTCCGCGAACTCGCCGGGCCGATCGCCGTAGCTGACGCTCCACTGCTCCAAGCCGATGCCCACCCACCACACGGCTGCCGCGATCAGCCCGCAGACCCAGACCAGGACCAGGAATCCTACGATCGGGCCACCCCGCCGACCTGCGCCGACCGTCTCAGACGTCATGCAGCCCAGCGTGGACGGCTCGCCCCGGCCAAGCATGAGTCGGCGTACTCAGTTCCGCTCGGCGAGAACGCGCGGACTCCACCCGGTCGCAGGGCTGCCGTCGGCGCGGATCGACTCGTCGATTCGCCGGACGAACACGTGATCCGATGCGACACCGAACCCGTGTGCAGCGGCTGCCCCACCGGTCGGCGTAGGACTCGGACCTACGTCCAAGGTGGGAAAACCTGCGGTGATCCCGGACCGTGAAAGCCGCCTCGGTCATGCTCGCCGGAATCGTCGTTCGTGGCGTGCTGCCCCAGCCGGACCCGCCCCGGCGCTTGCAGGTCGCACACCGCGCCCGCATCCTCGACACCCGCGAGCCGTCGCCGCGGAGCCGACCCTCCCACCGGGTTGCCGACGGTCACCCCTCTTTCGACGGTGGCCGTCGGGTGCCTGTGGACAGCCGGATCGCGGCAGGGTATGACAGCAGCGAGGCTCCCGGTCGGGGCATCGGTTCCCGGTCGACTGCTGTCCCACGGGAGCCTCGCCCAGGCCGGATCCTCGCCTGCCGTACCCCTTGACCTGCGTGACAGAAACGGCACAGGAGCCCCACCATGTTCACTGGCACCGCAACGCCACTGATCTCGGTCGTCGTCCCCACCTACAATCGCTCCGCGCTGCTGCACCGCACCCTCGCGGCGTTGGCCGACCAACGGATGCCGACGGCCCGGTTCGAGGTCGTCGTCGCCGACGACGGATCGACCGACGACACCCGACAGACGGTGGAGGCGTTCACCGAGCGCCTGACGCTGCGCTACCACCACCAGGACGACCTGGGTTTCCGTGCCGCCGCCGCCCGCAACGCCGGCGCCCGGCTCGCCAGCGGCGAGGTCCTCGTGTTCGTCGACACCGGTGTGCTACCCGGACCCGACTTCCTCGCCGCACACCTCGCCGCCCACCAGCGGCCCGGCCGGCCCCGCGCGGTTCTCGGCTACACCTACGGCTACCGGCCCGACGACCCGACCCCCGGACCGGGGGGCGACGTCCGTGCCCGTACACCCGAGGAGATCGTCCGCACCCTGGGCACGTCACCCGACTTCCAGGACGGTCGGTACCCCACGTTCGCCTCCTGTGGCTTCGACCTCTCCCGGGTCCCGCTGGCCTGGCAGCTGTTCTGGTCCCTGAACTGCTCCGTCCGGGCCACGGACTTCCACGCCGTGGGCGGGTTCGACGAGGACTTCCGTTCCTGGGGCGGGGAGGACATCGAACTGGGGTACCGGTTGGAGCGGCACGGCCTGACCTTCGAGGTCGATCGGGACGCGTGGGCGGTCGACACCCCGCACCCCCGGGAGAAACGGGAGACGACCGGCACCAATCCGAGCAACACGCTGCTTCTTCTGCACAAGCATCCCGAGCCGGTCATGGAACTGCTCTGGGCATGGTTCTGCCGGCACCTGCCCCCACTGAAGGACACCCGTGCCGGGCATCTCCGGCAGGAACTGCCAGCCATCCGGCGCGCGATCACCTACGCCCGCAACCGCGACGTGACGGCGGAGTTGGCGCAGTTGCGCGACACCGTGCCGGCGGGCAGCCGGATCGCGGTGATCGGCTGCGGCGGCACCCTGCCGTCCGGCTTTCCCGCCGCCCACCTCTTCGACTTCGACGAGGAGCTGCTCCGGGGGCTGCCGGCGGACCCGGCACACACCGTCCACCACAGCCTCGGCATCCGTACCGTGCTGCCCGACGACGCGGTCGACGTCGTGCTGGTGACATCCCGGATGATCCCGCTCCGGCGGTGGCGGGCGCACGTCCTGGCCGAGGCCGGGCGGATCGGCCGGACGGTGCGCGGCCCGTTCGTCGATCCGACCCCCGAACCCGCCGGAGCCGTCGCCGGCTGACCGGACCCGGCCGGAGGGCGGTGCCGGCCGGAGGGCGGTGCCGGCCGGAGGGCGGTGCCGGCCGGTTCGGGCCACCGAGGTGCCGCCCGCTGGACGGGCGGCCCTCCGATGGTGGTCAGAGGCCGACCGGCGGCTGTTCCGGTCGCGCCTCGACCACCAGCGCGGCCGGCCGTCCCGGATGCCGCTAGAGGCCGAAGAACTCCAGGTAGGCGTCGATCTGGTGGGCGAGCATCGGTAGACCGGGCTGGACCGTGAGGCCACGGGCGGTCGCCGCACGCAGCAACGCCGTCTCCGCCGGAGTCATGATGATGTCGGCCACCACCGCGTGCGCCGGCAGGTCGGCCACCGGGAACGGCAGCGGATCATCGGTACGCAGTCCCAGGGGCGTGGCGTTGACCGCGAGATCGACGTCGGTCAGGAGCGGGTGGGTCGAGGCACCGATCCGTCCCGGGTAGACCGGGGACAACCGCCGGTGCAGGGTGCCGAGCCGGCCGGGGTCGGTGTCGACCAGGCGTAGTTCGGCCGTCCCGGCGTCGAGCAGCGCGACCGCTATGGCGCTTCCGGCGCCGCCCGCTCCCACCAGGCAGACGCGGCGTCCCCGGGGATCGTGGCCGGCCTCCACCAGAGCGCGGACGAACCCGTCACCGTCGAAGGTGTCGGCCGTCCAGGTGCCGTCGGGCTCGCGGCGGAGCGCGTTCGCGCTGCGGGCCAGGCGGGCACGGTCGGTGACCCGGTCTGCCAGGTCGAGGACTGCCGCCTTGTGTGGCATGGTGACGAGCATCCCGTCCAGGTTCACGATCTGCCGCAGTTCGCGCACCACCGGTTCGAGGTCGGCCGCCGTCACGTGCACCGGGACCAGCACGGCGTCGGCGCCGCGTCGGGCGAGCACCGGATTGAGCAGACCGGGCGCGCGTACCTGCGCGATCGGGTCGCCGAGCAGGGCGTACACCCGGGTGGTGCCGCTGATCCCCGACCCGGTCGGCGCCGGGGCGGCGACGACGACCATCGGTCGCGTTCCTTCCGGGTGCGGCTCACCTGGTCGGGCCCTGTCGGTCCCGGGGGCCCGGTCGGTCCCGTCGGTCCGGGGGCCCTGTCCGTTCGTGAGGTCGCGGGCCAGCCAGAGCGCGCCGTGTAGCGAGGAGAGACCGCCGAGGGCGGCGGCCCGTACCGTCGGGGCCGGTCGTCCGGGGCGTCCCGCCTGGCGGGCGAGGTCCGCGACGAGCGGGACGAAGCCGGGCAGTCCGTCGGCGAAGCCGCCGCCCACGACCGCCACGGGCACGGCCAGCAGCTCGCCGAGGCTCACCACCGCCGCGGCCAGCGCGGCGCAACTGCGGTGGACCGCCTCGACCGCCCATGGCCGGTGGCCCCGCAACCCGGCCCGCAGCTGGTCGAACGTGACCTCGCCCCCGCGTTCCCGAGCAGCCCGCCGCAGCGTGGCCGGGCCGGAGGCGACCGACTGGAGGCATCCGGTACGGCCACAGTCGCACCGGTCGCCGTCGAGGTCGACGGCCAGGTGGCCGACCTCGGCGGAAGCGTGGGCGGGAACGGGTCGGCCGGCCAGCACGATCCCGCCGCCGATCCCGGTGCCCACCCCCAGGTACACCAGGTCGTCGTGGCCGGCGTTCCGCGCCTCGGCCAGCGCGGCGAGGTCACCGTCGTCGGCGTACGCGGTCGGGACGTCGGGAAAGAGCCGCCGCAGCGCGGCGGTGAGGTCGAGTCCGGCCCAGCTCGGCCGGCCCGGCCAGGTCAGGACCCTCCCGTCCCGGTCGGTGATGGCGGGCATCGCCACGCCGACGGCGCTGACCGGTCCCCAGGCGGCGCGCAGCGCGGCCACCGCCGCGTCGAGCGCGGCCAGGTCGGCGGCCGGATCGCCGCCGGGCGGCCAGGTGAAGGTCGACTGGTACGCGGTCCGGCCAGCCGCCTCGGCGCGCAACGCCACCTTCGTGCCTCCGACGTCGACCCCCAGGACGCCGCCGTCGGGCCCGCCCGTCATGTCGACGGTCAGTTGTTGTGGAGGATGTGCAGGACGGCGAGCGCGGCCGCCGCCAGGGCGAACGCCACCGGCACCGCCACCATCGAAACGGGGTCCTTGGCGCGGAGGTGGTAGACGGCCGCCCCGATCAGCAGCAGGGTCAGCCCGACCGCCGCGGCGACGCCCAACGGCCACCAGAGCAGGCCGAGCAGCAGCCCGGCGATGCCGGCGACCTCCAGCGCGCCGATCGTCCGGGTGAGGCCGGCCGAGACGCCGATGTGGGCCATCCGCTTCCGCATCTCCCCTTGGCCGAGGAGCTTCGGCAGCGCCACGGAGATGAGGACGGAGGCGATGATGACGGTCAGGGTGATGATGGGGATACGCACGGGACTGTCCTCAGGTCGGGCGGAACGGACGACGGCCGTGCTGGTGACGGCCGTGGAGGGAAACGATCAGGGTACGGTCTCGACGAGAGCCCGAGCGGCCAGGCGGTAGCCCAGCGCGCCGAGTCCGACGATCACCCCGCTGGCGAGCGGGGCGAGCACCGAGTCGTGCCGGAAGCTCTCCCGCGCCCACACGTTGGACAGATGGACCTCCATCCACGGGCGGGGATAGTTGGCCAGCGCGTCCCGCAGGCTCCAGCCGGCGATCATCAGCGCGCCGGGATTGACGATCGCGCCTACCGTGTCGTAGCTGTCCTGGATGACGCGGATCAGGGCGCCCTCGCAGTCGTGCTGCTCGGCGGCCACCTGCCAGTCGCGCGGCGCGACCTCCTCGGCGACCGCCCGCTCGATGTCGGCCAGGGTGTCGGTGCCGTAGATCTCCGGCTCCCGCCGACCGAGGATGCCCAGGTTCGGGCCGTTGAGCAGGAGCACGTGGGGCACGGTTCACCTCGCGGAGCGGTCGGCGTCGGTCGGCGTCCCGACGGGGTTCGGACGACGGGTCCCCGCAGTATCGCGTCGGCTGCCACCGGTGGCCGCGACACCCGGCGCGAACTAAGGGGTGCGTAGGGGCAGCTAGGGGCACCGGCCGACCCGCCCGGCCGGTCGGGTCCCCGCCCGTCCGATGCCCACCCGCGAGTGGCCGGGAGCGGGTCGGCGATCCGGGCACGGAGGCGGCTCGCGTCGCCCCCGCAGCCTTACTGCCCTGCCG
Organism: Micromonospora sp. DSM 43699; assembly: GCF_055517075.1. NCBI lineage: Bacteria > Bacillati > Actinomycetota > Actinomycetes > Micromonosporales > Micromonosporaceae > Micromonospora > Micromonospora sp. DSM 43699. The sequence goes on along the minus strand of NZ_JBTMMT010000033.1, from coordinate 54,076 downwards.
GCCCGGACGGCGCCGTACGACATGCTGGCTAGGGGCGGTTAGGGGCGGTTAGGGGCCGTTAGGGGAGTTGAGCCGCCGGTCAGGTCGGTTAGCGTCCACCGCGAGCCAGGCACGTCGCCGCTATCGACGGTGGCGTCCGCCCCGAGAACCCGCCGGGCGGCACGGGTGGCGCCCGGTGCCCCTGGGCGCGGGGCGGCGCAGCCGTCGGCGAACGGCCAGTGAACCGCCGTTCCAGGATTGGGAAGTGGGACATCATGAGTGGTCTGTCGGCGAGCGCGCCGGAGTTCCCCGAGTGGCCGCAGTTCGGTGACGAGGAGCGGGCCGGACTGGTCCGCGCCCTGGAGCAGGGCCAGTGGTGGCGGGTCGGCGGCAGCGAGGTCGACACCTTCGAAGCGGAGTTCGCGGCCTACCACGGCACGCCGCACGCGCTGGCCGTCACCAACGGCACCCACGCCCTTGAGGTGGCCCTGGAGGTGCTCGGGGTCGGACCGGGCACCGAGGTGATCGTCCCGGCGTTCACGTTCATCTCGTCGTCGCTGGCCGCGCAGCGGCTCGGCGCGGTGGCCGTACCGGTCGACGTGGAGCCGGACACGTACTGCATCCAGCCGGAGGCCGTCGCCGCCGCGATCACCGACCGGACCCGGGTGATCATGCCGGTGCACATGGCCGGGCAGATGGCCGACATGGACGCCCTCGACAAGATCGCCGCGGACGCCGGAGCCGCGATCCTCCAGGACGCCGCGCACGCCCACGGCGCGCAGTGGCAGGGCAAGCGCGTCGGCGAACTGGGCTCGGTGGCCGCGTTCAGTTTCCAGAACGGCAAGCTGATGACCGCAGGCGAGGGCGGCGCGGTGCTCTTCCCCGACCAGGAGCTGTACGAGCGGGCGTTCCTCGTGCACAGCTGCGGCCGGCCGCGCACCGACCGCGACTACCTGCACCGCACCACCGGATCGAACTACCGGATGAACGAGTTCAGCGCCGCCGTCCTGCGGGCCCAGTTGTCCCGGCTGGACAGCCAGATCGCGCTGCGCGAGCAGCGTTGGCCGCTGCTGGCGAGCCTGCTCGCGCAGATCCCCGGCGTGGTGCCGCAGGGCCGCGACGAGCGGGGCGACCGCAACCCGCACTACATGGCGATGTTCCGGATCCCCGGCATCGGTGAGAAGCGCCGCCGGGTCGTGGTGGACGAGCTGATCGCCCGGGGCATCCCCGCCTTCGTCGCGTTCCGCGCCATCTACCGGTGTGAGGGCTTCTGGCTCGCCGGTGCCCCGGACGAGACGGTCGACCAGGTCGCCGCCCGGTGCCCGAACGTCGAGCAGATCCACCTCGACTGCATCTGGCTGCACCACCGCACGCTGCTCGGCACCGAGGAGCAGATGCACCAGATCGCCGCCGTGCTCGCCGACGTCCTCGGCGAATGACAGTGCCGTCGTCGACCGCGACGCCGGGGCAGGTCCGGGTCGCCGTGGCCGGCCTCGGCTGGGCCGGACGGGAGATCTGGCTGCCCCGGCTCGCCCTGCACCCGCGCTTCGAGGTCACCGCAGTGGTGGACCCCGACCCGGCGGCGCGCGACCGGGCCCGCGCCGCCCGGTGGGTGCCGTCCGCGTACGCCGACGTCGACGAGGTCCCCGCCGACACCGTCGACCTGGTGGTCGTCGCCGTGCCGAACCACCTGCACGCGGGCGTGGCGGCCCGGTTGCTGCGCCGGGGCGTACCGGTCTTCCTGGAGAAGCCGGTCTGCCTCAGCTCCGCCGAGGCGGAGCAGTTGGCCGAGGCCGAAGAGGCCGGCGGGGCGGTGCTGCTCGCCGGTAGCGCCGCCCGCTACCGGGCGGACGTCCGGGCGCTGGTCGAGGCCGCGGCCGACCTGGGTGCCATCCGCCACGTCGACGTGGCCTGGGTACGGGCGCGCGGCGTGCCCGACGCCGGTGGCTGGTTCACCCGGCGGGAGTTGGCCGGTGGCGGAGCCCTGGTCGACCTCGGCTGGCACCTGCTCGACACGGTGCTGCCGCTGCTCGGCCCGTCCCCGGTGGTCCATGCCGTGGGCAGCGTCTCGGACGACTTCGTCAACCACGACGACGCCGCCGCGGCCTGGCGGGGCACGGCCGCGGCGACCGGCCGGGCCCGTGGCGACGTCGAGGACACCGCCCGTGCGTTCCTGCTCAACGCCGACGGCGCCTCCGCCAGTGTGCACGCCTGCTGGGCCTCGCACGAGGCGCGTGACCGTACCACCATCACCGTGCACGGCATCGCGGGCTCGGTGACCCTGCACTGCACGTTCGGGTTCAGCCCCCACCGCGAACCGACGCCGGTCCTCACCCGGACCCGCGACGGCGAGACCGTCCGCCTGCCGCTGCCCGTGGAGCCCATCGGGGCCGAATACGACAGTCAGCTCGACGTGCTGCCCGAGCTGCTCGCCGCGCAGACCTGCCGGGGGGCGGCGGCCGACGCCCGCCGGACCATCGACGTCATCGAACGGATCTACCGCTGCGCCCGGCCCACCGCGCCGACGTACGCGCTGGCGGGAACCCTCGACCGGTGAGAACCACCGGCGAACCCACCTGGGAGCAGCCATGAGCCATCCGCCGTCCACCATCGAGGCCAGCACGGTCCCGGCGCGACCGGGCCCGATCCGGGCGGTCGTCTTCGACCTCGACGGGGTCGTGGTCGACAGTTCGGCAGTGATGCGTCAGGCGTTCAGCGTCGCCTACGCCGAGGTGGTCGGGACGGGTCCCGCGCCGTTCGAGGAGTACAACAAGCACATGGGGCGGTACTTCCCGGACATCATGCGGCTGATGGGGCTGCCGCTGGAGATGGAGGAGCCCTTCGTCCGGGAGAGCTACCGGCTCGCCCACCGGGTGCCGCTCTTCCCGGGAGTCCGGGAGACGCTGGAGGAGCTGTCCGGGCGGGGCATCAGGATGGCGATCGCCACCGGCAAGAGCGGCCCCCGGGCCCGGTCGCTGCTCGACCTGCTCGGTGTGCTCCACCTGTTCGACCACGTGATCGGCTCGGACGAGGTGCCCCGTCCGAAGCCGGCGCCGGACATCGTGCTGCGGGCGCTGGACCTGCTCGGCGTACCCCCGCGGCAGGCGATGATGGTCGGTGACGCGATCACCGACCTGACCAGCGGCCGGGACGCCGGGGTGACGACGGTCGCCACCACCTGGCACGGCGGGGACGTCGAGGACCTGCTGGCCGCCGCCCCCGACCTGGTCGCGCGCAAGCCGGAGGAACTGCTCGCCCACTGCCCGGCCGTGCCCGCCGCCTGACCACCAGCTCGCCCGGCGGGTTCCGGTCGGGTCGCAGGAGGCTCTTGCCCGTCAGCAAGCGGTAGGAGGCGGCCCGCGCCGGGCCGGGCCGCCGACCGCACCGTGCCGGGGATGCGACCACCCGGGCCTGCGCTCGCGGGCCGGGAGCGCCGGGGCGTCACATGGTGGCGAGGGCGGCCCGGACGGCGGCCTCGTCGACGTCGGCGACCAGTTCCGGACCGGTCGGCCCGTCGAGGACGAAGGACAGGCCCGAGGTGGACTTCTTGTCCCGCCGCATGAACGCCAGCAGGCCGTCGTGGTCCACCCCGGCGGGCAGGCCGGTGTCGAGGCCGTAGCCGGCGACCACCTCGTGGTGCTCGTCGACCCGCTCCACCGGGATCCGGCCCAGCAGGCCGGCCAGCCGACCGGCGAACACCGTGCCGATTCCGACCGCCTCACCGTGGCGCAGCAGGAAGTCGGTGGCGCGTTCCAACGCGTGGCCCAGGGTGTGGCCGTAGTTCAGGATGTGCCGCGGGCCGGCGTCGCGCTCGTCGGCGGCCACCACCCGCGCCTTGAGCGCCACGCACGCGGTGATCTGCTCGGTCACCGGGCGGTCGCGCAGCTCCCCGGCCCCGATGAAGTGGGCCCGGGCGATCTCCCCGTAGCCGTTGCGCCACTCCACGGCGGGCAGGGTGTCGAGCTGCTCGGTGTCGCAGAGCACCGCCCTGGGCTGCCAGTAGACGCCGATCAGGTTCTTGCCCTCGGGAAGGTTCACCGCGGTCTTGCCGCCGACGCTGGCGTCCACCTGGGCCAGCAGCGAGGTCGGCAGGTGGATCACCGAGATCCCCCTGTGGTAGAGGCCGGCGGCCAGCCCGACCACGTCGGTCGTGGTGCCGCCACCGCAGGAGACCACCGCGTCCGCGCGGGTCAGGCCGAAGTCGGCGAACGCCCGGCACAGGTGTTCCACTGTGGACAGCGTCTTGTCGTGCTCGCCGTCGCGGGCCGGCACGACGCGGTGCGGCACCCCAGGATCCGGGGTCCACTCCGGTGGCCGGGCGGAGACCACCACGACCCGGCGCGCACCGACGCGCGCCACCTCCTCCGGCAGCTGGTGGCGGATCCCCGGGCCGACGAGCACCGGGTAGCTCCGGTCGCCGAGGACGACGTCGACGCGGGTGGCGGTCGGGTCGGGACCGTCGGCGCGGGTGGGGTTCATACGGCGGTGGTTCTCCTCGTCGAGGCGGCGGTGGGGACGGGCGGCGCGGACGGTGGGGGACGGTCCCGCAGCAGGGCCAGCCGGAGCGCCATCGCGGCCAGCGAGTCGACGGCGGCGTCGATGCCCCACCGCTCGTGGGTGAGCTGGGCGTGCGCCGCCAGTAGGAAACCGCGCGGTGCCGTCTGGTGGTCTTCGCCCATCACCTCGGTCACCCGGTCCAGGTAGGACCGCCAGGCCGCCGCGACCGGACCGGTCGACGGCAGGTCCCCGGCGGCCAGGGCGATCTTCTCCGCCCCGGTGTCCGCCTGGGCGGCGAGTTCGCAACGGTGCGCGCCGGTCAGCGACCGGCTGCGGTCCTGCCAGTGCAGGAAGAGGAAGGCCGGCCGGTCGGCCACCGGCATGAGGTCGCACAGGTGCCGCAGGTGGGCAACGGCCAGCGGCAGCTCCATGCCGGTCAGCCTGGGCACATCCCCTCCCAGCAGGGTCAGGGCCACCTCGCTGCCCGCCTGCGCCAGCGGCCCGCCGCGGGCGGCGTCCCGGACGGCGTACGGGTCCGGGGCGAGGGCCGTCGGCGCGTCACCCAGCCGCCGCCGGGCCGCGTCGAGGGCGGCGGCGCTGGCGTGCAGACCGACGCGTAGGCGCGGGCCGGCGGGGGAGCCGAGCCGGTCGTAGAACCAGCGGGACCGCGGGTCGGCGGCGCGCACGGCGGCGACCAGTCCCGCCACGACGGTGCCGACCAGCTCGGCCGCGCGGGCGTCCGGACACCCCCCGCCGGGCACGGCGAGGTGGGCGAACATCCAGGAGCGTTCCAACGACGGCACCTCGACTGGTGGGCGGGGCGGGACCGGGACGGGTGCGACGGCCCCCGGGCCACCCCATCATCGGCTCACGACGCCCCTGGTCATCGCCTCCACCTGGGGATCTGGGGACGACTTTAGGGGGTGACAGGGGTAGGTCACCGGAAGGTCGCTGGGAAGACTTGGGCCGTTACGGCGAGGGACGGATGTGGCGACATGCTTCGGAGCGACCTGATCCAGCCGTTGCCCGACTTGCTGAGGGCCCACGCCGCCCGGCTGGGGGACAGGGTCGCGTTCCGCGACGAGTACCGGTCGGTCGGCTACGCCGCGCTCGCCGAGCGGACCCGCCGCCTGGCCGGGCACCTGGCCGCGACCGGGGTGGCCCGGGGCGACCGGGTCGCCTTCTGCCTGGGCAACCGGGTGGAGACCGTGGAGACGTGGCTGGCCGTCACGCGCGCGGCGGCGGTCGGCGTACCGGTGAACCCGCGCAGCACGGACGCCGAGCTGGCCCACCTGCTGGACGACTCCGGCGCGGTACTGGTGGTCACCGACCCGCAGCACCTCGACCAGCTGCTCCGGCTGCGCCGGGACCGCCCCGACCTGCGGGTGTGGGTCACCGGCACCGGTCCGTTCCCCGACGGCGTCGCCGCCTGGTCCGAACGTGCCGACGCCGAGCCGGCCGTGGACGCCCGCGACGACCTCGGCCTCGACGAGGTCGCCTGGATGCTCTACACCTCGGGCACCACCGGCCGGCCCAAGGGCGTGCTCTCCACCCAGCGCACCTGCCTCTGGTCCGTCGCCTCCTGCTACGTGCCGATCCCCGGTCTGACCTCCGAGGACCGGGTGGTCTGGCCGTTGCCGCTGTTCCACAGCCTCTCCCACATCGGCTGCGTGCTCAGCGTGACCGCGGTCGGCGCGACCGCCCGGCTCGTCGACGGGTTCTCCGCCGAGGACGTCCTGCGCGCGGTCGAGCAGGACGAGGCCACGGTGCTGGCCGGGGTGCCGGCCATGTACCACCACCTGGTCGCCGCCGCCCGGGACACCGGTTTCCGGGCCCCCGCACTGCGCGTGTGCCTGGTCGGCGGTGCGATCACCACCGGCCCGCTGCGTCGGGCGTTCGAGGAGGTCTTCGACGCGCCGCTGCTCGACGCGTACGGCAGCACCGAGACCTGCGGCTCGATCGCCGTCACCCGCCCGGACGAACCCCGGGTCGAGGGGTCCTGCGGGCGTCCGGTGCCCGGCGTCGACGTCCGGCTGGTCGACCCCGAGACCGGCCGGGACGTCCCCGCCGGGGTGGAGGGCGAGGTGTGGGTACGGGGACCGAGCGTCATGCTCGGCTACCACGGCCGGCCCACCGACACCGACGCGGTGCTGCGCGACGGCTGGTACCGCACAGGTGACCTGGCGCGCCGGGACGACGCCGGCAACCTCTTCGTCACCGGCCGGCACCGGGAGCTGATCATCCGGGGTGGCGAGAAGATCCACCCGGCCGAGGTGGAGGAGGTGCTGCGCACCGTCCCCGGCGTCGCCGACGTCGCGGTCACCGGTCGGCCGCACGAGGTGCTCGGCGACGTACCGGTGGCGTACGTCGTCGCCGGACCGGAGGGCTTCGCGCCCCGGGCCGCCCTGGCCGCCTGCCGCGAACGGCTGGCCTATCACAAGGTCCCGCAGGAGCTGTACGAGATCGCTGCCGTGCCGCGCACGGCCTCCGGCAAGGTCACCCGTCGGCTGCTGCCCGACCAGCCGGCCCGGCTCCGCGCGGTCAACGGCAGTCACCACGACGAACTGGTCCGGATCGGCTGGACTCCCCTGGACCTGGCCGGCGTGCCGGTGCCGGACCGGAACTGGGCTGTCGTCGGCACCGACGACGCGCTCGACGCGGCGGCGGACCCGGACCGCCTCCGGTTCCATCCCGACCTGGCCGCCCTGCGCGACAGCGAGCAGGTGCCGGACGTGGTGGTCCTGCCGGTCGGGTCGGCGGACGCGGACCCGGTGGCACTCGCCGACCGGCTGGGCGACTGGCTCTCCGACGACTGTTACACCCGCACCCGGCTGGTGCTGCTGACCAGCGGGGCGGTGGACGCCTCCACCCCGGACCGGGCCGACGACCCCGACCTCGCCCCGACAGCCGTCGCGACCTGGACGGTGGCCCGGGGTCTGCAGGCCGCTCATCCGGGCCGGATCGTGCTGGTCGACCGGGACACCGACGCCCACCCGGCCGCCCTGCTGCCGGTGGCCGTGGCCACGGGTGCCGCCCAGGTCGCCCTGCGGTCCGGTGAGGTCCGCCACGCGCACCTCGGACCGGTACCCGTCCCGGCCTCGGGGCGCGCGGCCACCCTCGCCGAACCGGTCGTGCTGGCCGGCGCGGGCACCCCACTCGGGGCGGCGCTGGCCCGGCACCTGGTCACCGCCCACGGCGTCCGGCGGCTGCGACTGCTCCCCACCGGCCCGGCGGACGCCCCCGCCCTGGCCGCCCTGGCGGCGGAGCTCACCGCCGCCGGCGCCGAGGCCACCCCGCTGGCTCCCGGGCCCGTCGCCGACCCTGCCGCGTCGCTCGGGGACGAGGAGATCGGGGCGGCCGTTCTCTGCCTCACCGGCGACGACCTCACCGCCGACGTCGCCGACCCGGACGCCCGTCCGGGTCGGGACCGCCCCGACGACGACGCCGACGACCAGGCGGGGCGGCTGCTCGCCCTCGCCGAAGGGCTGCACCGGCGGACCCGGCACGCCGACGTCACCGCCTTCACCGTGCTCGTGCCGACCGAGCCGCTGCTCGGGACGGCCGGCGGCCACCGGGCAGCCGCCGTCGTCGGCGCCCTGCACGCCCTGCTCGCCCGACGGCGCGCGGCCGGGCTCCCCGCCCGGCTGGCCGGCACCGTCACCCGGGGCCCCACCCCGGCGGTCGTGGACCTCCGCCGCGACCTCGACGCCTTCGACATCGCCCACGACGGTGCCGACCTCGTCCTGCTCGCCCGGCCCGCCGCCGACCATGCCGCCTGGCGGGAACCCAGCCGGCCGGCGGGCGACACCGTCGCCGCGGCCGGCGCGCTGCGCCGCCGGCTGGCCGTGCTGACCGCCGCCGAGGGCGACCGGCTCCTGCTTGACCTGGTCCGGACAGCCACCGCCGAGGTCGCCGGAATGCCCGGTCCGGCGGCGGTCCGCCCCGGGCGGGCCTTCAAGGAACTCGGGTTCACCTCGGTCGGCGCGGTCGCCCTGCGCGACCGGCTGGCCCGGGAGACCGGGGCCCGGCTCTCGGCCACGGCCGCCTTCGACCACCCGACGCCGGAGGCGCTCGCCCGGCACCTGGCCGCCCGGCTACGCGGCGCCGCCCCGGTGGCCGCGAACGAGGCGGCCCCGCCGTCATCCACCGACGAGCCGGTGGCGATCGTCGCCATGGCCTGCCGGCTCCCGGGCGGCGTCACCGCGCCCGAGGAACTGTGGGAGCTGCTCGAACAGGGCCGGGAGGGACTGACCGGGTTCCCCACCGACCGGGGCTGGGACCTCGCCCACCTCTTCTCCGACGACCCGGACCAGCCGGGCACCTCGTACGCGCGGGTCGGGGGCTTCCTCGCCGACGCGGCCGACTTCGACGCCACCCTGTTCGCGATCAGTCCCCGCGAGGCGCTGGCCATGGACCCCCAGCAGCGGCTGCTGCTGGAGAGCTCGTGGGAGCTGTTCGAGCGCGCGGGCATCGACCCGACCACGCTGCGGGGCAGCGCCACCGGGGTCTTCACCGGCGTCATGCACCATGACTACGCCGCTAACCTGCGCCAGGCACCGCCCGGCGTCGAGGGCTACCTGGGCGTCGGCACCGCCGGCAGTGTCGTCTCCGGCCGCGTCGCGTACACGCTCGGGCTGGAGGGCCCGGCGGTGACAGTCGACACCGCCTGCTCGTCCTCGCTGGTGGCACTGCACCTCGCCGCGCAGGCGCTGCGCGCCGGGGACTGCTCCCTCGCCGTGGCCGGCGGGGTGGCGGTGATGGGCACCCCGCAGGCGTTCGTCGAGTTCAGCCGCCAGCGCGGTCTCGCCCCGGACGGGCGGTGCAAGGCGTTCGCCGAGGCCGCCGACGGCACCGGCTGGTCCGAGGGCGTGGCCGTCCTGCTGCTGGAACGGCTCTCCGACGCCCGACGCAACGGGCACCCGGTCCTCGCCGTGCTGCGGGCGACGGCGGTAAACTCCGACGGCGCGTCCAACGGGCTCACCGCGCCCAACGGACCCGCCCAGGAACGGGTGATCCGGCGGGCGCTGACCGCCGCCGGCCTGCGCCCGGCCGACGTGGACGCCGTCGAGGCGCACGGCACCGGCACCCGCCTCGGCGACCCGATCGAGGCACAGGCGCTGCTCGCCGCGTACGGGCAGGACCGTCCCGCCGACCGGCCGCTGCTGCTCGGCTCGCTGAAGTCCAACCTCGGGCACACCCAGGCCGCCGCCGGGGCGGCCGGGGTGATGAAGATGGTCCTCGCGATGCGGCACGGGACGCTGCCCCGCACCCTGCACGTGGACGCGCCGACCGCCGAGGTGGACTGGACGGCCGGGGCGGTGGAACTGCTCACCGAGGCCCGCCCGTGGCCGGCGGTCGACCGACCCCGCCGGGCCGGCGTCTCGTCGTTCGGCATCAGCGGCACGAACGCCCACGTCATCGTCGAGGCCCCCGAACCCGCCGCCCCGGACACCCGGCCCGACCCCGCCGCGCCGCAGCCGGCCGGGGTCCGCACCGGGACGACAGTGCCCTGGCTGCTCTCCGCCGCCAGTCGGGAGGGCCTGCGGGACCAGGCCGCCCGCCTGCTCGGTTGGTGCGACGGCCCCGGGGCGGACGCCGACCCGGGCGACGTCGCGCACGCCCTGGCCACCACCCGGGCCGCGCTGGACCACCGGGCCGTCCTGCTGGTCTCCGACCCGGCCGGGGCCCGGACCGGGCTGACCGCGCTCACCCGGGGGGACGCCGACCTGCCCACCGTCCTCACCGGCCGGGTCGACGACGGGCTGCTCGCCGTGCTCTTCGGCGGTCAGGGCGGCCAGCGGCCCGGGATGGGCGCCGGGCTGCGCGCCGCGTACCCCGTCTTCGCCGAGGCGTTCGACGCCGCCTGCACCGAACTCGACAGGCACCTGGCGGGGGAGGCCCCGCACCCGGTCGCCGACGTGGTCTGCGCCCCCGACGGGGACGAGCGCGCCGCCCTGCTCGACCAGACTCTCTACACCCAGCCGGCGCTGTTCGCCGTCGAGGTGGCGCTGTACCGGCTCGTCGAGTCCTGGGGCGTCCGTCCCGACCTGCTGCTCGGCCACTCCGTCGGTGAACTGGCCGCCGCCCATGTGGCCGGGGTGTTCCCGCTCGTCGACGCGGCCGCCCTGGTCGCCTCGCGGGCCCGGCTCATGCAGCAGCTCCCCACCGGGGGTGCGATGGTCGCCGTCGAGGCGGCCGAGGACGAGGTGGCCGCCCACCTCACCGAACGGGTCGGTCTGGCCGCCGTCAACGGCCCCACCAGCGTGGTGCTCTCCGGGGACACCGACGCCGTACTGGCCGTCGCGGCGACCCTGCGCGCCGCCGGCCGCCGGACCAGCCGGCTGCGGGTGTCGCACGCCTTCCACTCGCCGCGCATGGAGCCGATGCTCGACGCGTTCCGCGAGGTGGCCGCCGGCCTGACCTACCGCGCCCCCCGCCTGCCGGTGGTGTCGAACCTGACCGGCGAGCTGGTCGACCCGGCGCGGCTCTGCTCCGCCGACTACTGGGTCGACCACGTCCGGGGCACCGTCCGCTTCCTCGACGGGGTGCGCGCCCTGCACCGGCACGGCGTCACCACGTTCCTCGAGGTCGGACCGGCCGGGGTGCTCACCGCCACGGCCCAGGACTGCCTCGCCGACGCCGGCGACCAGTTGGCGTTCGTCCCCACCCTGCGCACCGGTACACCGGAACCGGAGGCGCTGCTCACCGCCGTCGCCCGACTGCACGTACGCGGCGTGGGGGTGGACCGGGCCGCGGTCACCGGCCCGGGCCCGCACGGCCGGGTCGACCTGCCCACCTACGCCTTCCAGCGCCGGCACTACTGGCTGCCCTCCGACGGTCCCGGCTCCGGCCGCCTCGTCGACGCCGGACACCCGCTCCTCGACGGCGTGCTGCCGGTCGCCGGCACCGGCCAGGTGGTCGGCACCGGCCGGGTCACCGCCGGCCAGCCCGGTCCGACCACCGCCGAGGGCGCACCGTTGCTGCCCGCCACCGCACTGCTGGACGTGCTGACCCATCTCGGCGAGCAGCTCGGCGTGCCCACCGTGGCGCGGCTGCACGTACCCGAGCCGGTCCCGTTCCCGGCCGACCTGACCGTCGACGTGCAGGTCGAGGTCGCCGGCCCTGACTCCGACGGGCACCGTACCGCCCGCTGCCACGTGCGCGGCGGACCCGGCCAGTCCTGGCGGGAGGTGGCCGAGGCGTTGCTCGTCCCGGCCGACCCGACCGCCGTCCCGACCGCGGCCGGGTCGTCGTGGCCGCCCGCCGGGGCCCGACCGGTGGACCTGACCGTCGACGCACACCGCATGCTCGCCGGTGACCTGGCCCGGGCCGCCTGGGTCGCGGGGGACCGGCTGCTCGTCGACGTGCGCCTGCCCGAGGACACCGCCGACGCCGACGCCGAGCGGTACGGGGTGCACCCGCAGGTGCTCGACGCCGCCCTGCGCCTGCTCCCGCTCGCCGGCTTCGCCCCGCACCCCGGCGACGGCCGGCGGACGGTGACCACCGACTGGACGGGTGTCCGCCGGCACGCCACCGGCGCGCACGCGCTGCGGGTCAGCCTCGGCCGCGCCGGGGCCGACGCGGTGACGCTCAGCGCCGTCGACGACGCCGGGGCCCCGGTGCTCGACGTGGAACGCGTCGTCCTGCGTGAGGTGGCGGTGCCGCCCGCCGACGTGGCGGCCCCGGCCGCCGACACCGACCCCGCCGGCCTGTACACGGTCGACTGGCTGCCGGCCGCGACCCCGGCGACGCCGGTCCCCACGTGGACCGTCGCCGACGGCACCCCGCCGACCGGACCGCTGCCCCCGTTGCTCGTGCTCCGTGTCGGCGACGGCGGCCCCGACGTGTCGGTGCCCGACCGGGCCCACGCCGTCGGCCTCGAACTGCTCGGCGTCCTCCGGAGCTGGCTCGACGACCCGCGCGCCGAGACCACCCGGCTCGCGGTGGCGGTCCGTGACGGCGACCCGGTGCACGCGCCGGTAGTGGGGCTGCTCCGGGTCGCCCGCGCCGAACACCCCGGCCGGTTCCTGCTGCTCAGTCTCGACGCCACCGACGACGCCACCGTCCGGGCGGCGCTGGCCGCCGCCGTCGACGAGCAGGAGGTGGCCGTGCGCGCCGGCCGGGCCCTGGTGCCCCGGCTGCGCCCCGCCGACCCCGACCCCGGCACCCCGCCGCCGATGCTCGCCGGCGGGACGGTGCTGGTCACCGGTGGCACCGGTGGTGTCGGCCGGCACGTCGCCACCCACCTCGCCACCGCGCACGGCGTCACCGAACTGGTCCTGCTCAGCCGGACCGGTCGGCCGGCCCCCTGGACGGACGCGCTCGCCGAGACCGGGGTGAGCGTACGGGTGGTCGCCGTCGACGTCGCCGACCGCGCGGCCCTCGAAACGGTCCTCACCCCGCTGGCGGACCGGCTCGTCGCCGTCGTGCACGCCGCCGGCGTCACCGACGACGCGCTGCTGACCGACCTCGACCCGGTCCGGTGGTCCAACGCCCTGCGGGCCAAGGTGCACGGCGCGTGGCACCTGCACGAGCTGACCGCCGGCCTCGACCTCGCCGCGTTCGTGCTCTTCTCCTCCGCCTCGGCGGTGTTCGGCAGTCCCGGCCAGGGCAACTACGCCGCCGGCAACGCGTTCCTCGACGCGCTCGCCGCGCACCGGCGCGCCCACGGACGGCCGGGCACCGCGCTGGCCTGGGGACTCTGGGCCGAGCAGGACGGCATGGCCGGCCGCCTCGGCGCCGCCGACCTGGCCCGCCTCGCCCGTGGCGGCACCCGTCCGCTCGACACCGCCGCCGGCCTGGCCCTCTTCGACGACGCCCTGGCCGCCGACCGGGCGACCCTGGTGCCGATCGGGTTGGACCTGGCCGCCGTGCGCGCCTCAGGGGAGGTGCCCGCCCTGCTCTGGGCGCTGCTGCCCCCGCCGCCCCGCCGGGCGGTCAACGCCGACCCCGCCCCGCGCACCGGTGCCGGGTTCGCCGACCGCCTCGCCGGCCTCGCCGAGCCCGAACGGGCCGCCCTGCTGCTGGACCTGGTCCGCAGCCGGTGCGCCACCGTCATCGGGCACACCGACCCCACCGCCGTCGAGCCGAACCGCCCGTTCAAGGAACTCGGCTTCGACTCGCTGACGGCGGTGGAGCTGAGCAACCGGCTCTCCGCCGTCACCGGGGTCCGGCTCGCCCCGCACGCGGTGTTCAACCACCCCACCCCGGAACTGCTCGCCGCGCACCTGCACGCCCGGCTGCTCGGCACCGCGGCCACCGAGGTCGCCGACGCCACCACCGTCGCCCTCGACGAGCCGGTGGCGATCGTCGCCATGGCCTGCCGGTTCCCCGGCGGCATCGGCTCCCCGGAGGAACTGTGGCGGCTGCTCGACGCCGGTGACGACGTCGTCGGTGACCTACCTACCGACCGGGGCTGGCCGCTGGGCGAACTGTACGACCCCGTCCCCGGCACCCCCGGCCGGACGTACGTGCGCGCCGGTGGCTTCCTCACCGGCGTCGCCGACTTCGACGCCGCGTTCTTCGGCATCAGCCCCCGCGAGGCCCTCGCCATGGATCCGCAGCACCGGCTGCTGCTGGAGGCCTCCTGGGAGGCCCTGGAACACGCCGCCATCGATCCCGGCACACTGCGCGGCAGCCGCACCGGCGTCTTCGCCGGCACCCACGGCCAGGACTACGCCGACCACATCGCCCCCGGAGTCTCCTCCGACGACGGGGAGACCATCGCCGACGAAGGACATCTGCTCACCGGCACCGCCGGCAGCGTCCTCTCCGGGCGGGTGGCGTACGCGCTCGGGCTGGAGGGCCCGGCGGTGACCGTGGACACGGCGTGTTCGTCGTCGCTGGTGGCGCTGCACCTGGCGGTGCAGGCCCTGCGGCAGGGGGACTGCGACCTGGCGCTGGCCGGTGGTGTGTCGGTGCTGTCCACTCCGGCCGGTCTGACCGGGTTCAGCCGTCAGCGCGGCCTCGCCGCCGACGGTCGGTGCAAGGCGTTCGCCGAGTCCGGCGACGGGTTCGGCATGTCCGAGGGCGTCGGGATGCTCGTCGTGGAGCGGCTCTCCGACGCCCGGCGGCGGGGCCACCCCGTGCTCGCCCTGGTGCGCGGCACGGCGGTCAACTCCGACGGCGCGTCCAACGGGCTCACCGCCCCGAACGGGCCCTCCCAGGAACGCGTCATCCGGGCCGCGCTCGGCGCCGCCGGGCTCACCCCGGCCGACGTGGACGTGGTCGAGGCGCACGGCACCGGCACCCCGCTCGGCGACCCGATCGAAGCCGAGGCGATCCTCGCCACGTACGGGCAGCGCCCGGCCGACGTCCCGCCCCTGCTGCTCGGCTCGGTGAAGTCCAACCTCGGGCACACCCAGGCCGCCGCCGGTGTCGCCGGGGTGCTGAAGGTCGTCCTCGCCATGCGGCACGGCCTGCTGCCCCGTACCCTGCACGCCGAACAGCGCACCTCCCGCGTCGACTGGGCCGCCGGGTCGGTCGACCTGCTCACCGAGACCCGCCCCTGGCCCCGTACCGACCGGCCGGCGCGGGCCGGCGTCTCCTCGTTCGGCATCAGCGGCACCAACGCGCACGTCATCGTCGAGGCGGTGCCCGGGACCGAGCCGGCCGCCGGGGCACCCGCCGACGTGCCGGCCGCCGGGGCACCCGCCGACCCGCCGGCCGTCGACCTGCCCCGCGACGCGCCGGCCCTGCCGTGGCTGCTCTCCGCGCGTACCCCCGAGGCACTGGCTGGCCAGGCCCGGCGGCTGCGCGCCCACCTCGCCGGGCGGCCCGACCAGCGTCCGCTCGACATGGCCTGGTCGCTCGCCACCACCCGGGCCACCTTCGACACCCGGGCGGTGCTCGTCGGCACCGATCCCGACCGGATCGCCGCCGTGCTCGACGCGCTCGCCGACGGCCGCTCCGCGCCCGAACTGGTGCGCGGCGACGCCGGCCCGGACCGCCGGTGCGTGTTCGTCTTCCCCGGGCAGGGCTCCCAGTGGGACGGCATGGCCCTGGACCTGCTGGACCAGGCCCCCGTCTTCGCCGAGCGACTGTCCGCCTGCGACGCCGCGCTGCGGCCGCACCTGGACTGGTCCCTGCTGGACGTGCTGCGTCGGGTTCCCGGCGCGCCCGGCCTGGAGCGGGTCGACGTGGTGCAGCCCGTCCTGTTCGCGGTGATGGTCTCCCTGGCCGAGCTGTGGCGCTCGTACGGCGTCCAACCCGCCGCCGTGGTCGGCCACTCGCAGGGCGAGATCGCCGCCGCGTGCGTCGCCGGGGTGCTCTCCCTGCCCGACGCCGCCCGGGTGGTGGCGCTGCGCAGCCGCGCCCTCCGCACGCTGGCCGGGCAGGGGGCGATGGCCTCGGTGGCGCTCGCCGCCGACGTGGTCCGGGAACGGATCGGCCGCTTCGGCGACCGGGTCGCCGTGGCCGCCGTCAACGGTCCGGCCGCCGTGGTGGTCTCCGGCGAGGAGACGGCCGTCGAGGACCTCCTCGCCGAACTCGCCGCCGAGCAGGTCCGGGTCCGCCGGATCGCGGTCGACTACGCCTCCCACTCCGCCCAGGTGGAGCGGATCCGCGACGAGTTGGCCGGGGCACTGGCGGGGATCACGCCCGGCCCGGCCGCCGTACCGCTGTACTCCACCACCGACCTGCGCTGGCTCGACGGCCCGGAGATGGACCCCGGGTACTGGTACCGCAACCTGCGCCAGCCGGTCGAGCTGGAGCGGGCGGTCCGCGCGCTGGCCGCCGAGGGCCACGACACGTACGTCGAGTGCAGCCCGCACCCGGTGCTCACCGTCGGCATCGAACCGATCCTCTCCGACGACGAGGGCGATGTCGGGGCGGTGACGGTCGGGTCGGTCCAGCGTGACCAGGGCGGCCTGGACCGCTTCCTGCTCTCCCTGGCCCAGTTGCACGTGCGCGGCGTCCCGGTCGACTGGCGTCCGGCCCTGGCCGGCGGGCGGCGGGTGGACCTGCCCACGTACGCCTTCGCCCACCGCCGCTACTGGCCCCGGCCGGTGACCGGACGCGGCGACGTCGGCGCGGTCGGCCTGGCCGCCGCCGACCACCCGATGCTCGGCGCGTCCGTGCCGCTGGCCGAGGCGCGCGGCCACCTGTTCACCGGCCGGCTCTGCGTCGCCGACCAGCCGTGGCTGGCCGACCACACGGTCGGCGGGACGGTGCTGGTGCCCGGTACCGGCCTGGTCGAGCTGTGCCTGCGCGCCGGTGACGAGGTCGGCTGCCCCACCCTCGACGAGCTGGTCATCGAGGCCCCGCTCGCCCTCACGGCCGACGGGGCGAACCAGGTGCAGGTGGCCGTCGGCCCGCCCGGCGAGGACGGCCGCCGCCCGGTGACCCTGCACTCCCGTCCCGCCGACGGCCCGGCCGGGGCACCGTGGACCCGGCACGCCACCGCCACCCTCTCCGCCGGGGAGAGCACGCCGTCGCCGGAGTTCCCCGCCTGGCCCCCGCGCGACGCCCGCCCGGTCGACCTGACCGGCTTCTACGCCCGCCTGGCCGACGACGGCTACGCGTACGGACCGGCGTTCCAGGGTCTGCGGGCGGTCTGGACCACCGGCGACGAGGTCCACGCCGAGGTGGAACTGCCCGCCGGTCCGCGCGTCGACGCCGACCGGTACGGCCTGCACCCCGCGCTGCTCGACGCCGCGCTGCACGCCGCGCACTTCGGCGGACTCGCCGACGCCGGAGCCGACCGCATACTGCTGCCGTTCGCCTGGAACGGGGTCACCCTGCACGTCGCCGGGGCCGGCACGCTGCGGGTCCGGCTGCGCCGGGTGGCCGCGCACGCCTTCACCCTGGCCGCCGTCGACGCGGCCGGTGCCCCGGTGGCCGAGGTCGCCTCGCTGACCATGCGTCCCATCTCCCGCGCCGAACTGGGCGCGCGGGACGCGGCCGTCGACGACGCGCTGTTCCGGCTCGGCTGGCAGCCGCTGGCCGTGCCCGAACCCGTCACCCCGGCCCGGGTGGTCGCGCTCGGCCGGTCCGTCGGCGGGTTCCCGTACCACGCCGACCCGGCCGCGCTCGCCCGGTCGGTCGACGCCGGGGCACCCACGCCGGACGTCGTGCTCGCCGCGCCGGGCTGGCCCGAGCCGACGGCGGGCGGCCGGCGCGCCACCGCCGTCGCTGCGACCGGCGACCGGGCCCGGCTCGTCGCCGCCGAGGCCCTCGCGTCGGTGCAGGCATGGCTCGCCGACGCCCGCTGGGTGGGCATCCCGCTGGTCCTGCTCACCCGGGGCGCCGTCGGCGTACACGGTCCCGCCGAGGTCGACGACCCGGACGCGGCCACCGCCTGGGGGCTGGTCCGCTCCGCCCAGTCCGAGCACCCCGACCGGTTCGTCCTGCTCGACTCCGACGTCACACCGGACGCCGGGCAGCTCGCCGCCGTGCTCGCCACCGGCGAGCCGCAGGTGGCGTGGCGGGACGGCACCCCGTACGCCCCGCGCCTGGCCCGCCGCGCCGACGCGGCCACACTCACCCCGCCGGCCGCCCCGGCGTGGCGGCTCGACGTGCCGACCCGGGGGAGCCTGGAACAGCTGACGCTGGTGCCCACCGACGCGGCCGACGTCCCGCTCGGTCCGGGGGAGGTGCGCGTCCGGGTCCGCGCCGCCGGACTGAACTTCCGGGACGTGCTCAACGCGCGCGGCCTCTACCCAGGCGACCCCGGCCCGCCCGGTGGCGAGGCTGCCGGCGTGGTCACCGAGGTCGGGGCGGCCGTGACCGACCTGCGCCCCGGTGACCGGGTGCTCGGGGTCTTCCTCGGCTGCTTCGGACCGGTCGCGGTCACCGACCGCCGGCTGCTGGCCCCGATGCCCGACGGGTGGACCTTCGCCCAGGCCGCGTCCGTGCCGGTGGTCTTCCTCACCGCGTACCGGGGTCTGGTCGACCTGGCCGGGCTGCGGGCCGGCGAATCCGTGCTCGTGCACGCCGCCGCCGGTGGCGTGGGCATGGCCGCCGTCCAGATCGCCACCCACCTCGGCGCCGACGTCTACGCCACCGCCAGCCCCGGCAAGTGGCCGGCGCTGCGGGCCATGGGCATCCCCGGGGACCACCTCGCCTCGTCCCGCACGCTCGACTTCGAGGCGCAGTTCCGCGCCGCCACCGGCGGACGCGGAGTCGACGTGGTGCTCGACGCCCTGGCCCGCGAGTTCGTCGACGCGTCGCTGCGGCTGCTGCCGCGCGGCGGGCGGTTCCTGGAGATGGGCAAGGCCGACCTGCGCGATCCGGGCCGGGTCGCCGTCGACCACCCCGGCGTCGCCTACCAGGCGTACGACCTGACCACTGTGCATCCCGACGAGATCCAGCGGATGCTGATCACCCTGATGGCCCTCTTCACCGACGGCACCCTGCGTCCGCTGCCGGTCAGCGCCTGGGACGTCCGCCAGGCCCCCGACGCGTTCCGGTACGTCAGCCAGGCCCGACACGTCGGCAAGGTGGTGCTCACCATGCCCGCCAGGTGGGACCCGGACGGCACCGTGCTGCTCACCGGTGGCACCGGCCTGCTCGGTGGGCTGGTCGCCCGCCGCCTGGTCACCGGGCACGGGGTGCGGCACCTGTTGCTGGCCAGCCGTAGTGGCCCGGATGCCCCAGGCGTGGCCGAGCTGACCGGCGAGCTGACCGCCCTCGGCGCCACGGTCAGCGTGGCCACCGCCGACGTCGCCGACCGGACCGAGGTCGCCCGACTCGTCGCCGGGGTGCCCGACGCGCACCCACTCACCGCCGTGGTGCACGCCGCCGGGGTGCTCGACGACGGGGTGGTCACCGCGCTCACCCCCGACCGGATCGACACCGTCTTCCGACCCAAGGTGGACGCCGCCCGGCACCTCGACGAGCTGACCCGCCACCTCGACCTCGCCGGGTTCGTGCTCTTCTCCTCCGGCGCCGGTGTCTTCGGTGTGCCCGGGCAGGGCAACTACGCCGCCGCCAACGCGTACCTGGACGCCCTGGCCCGGCACCGGCGCGGCGCCGGCCTGCCCGCCCAGTCGTACGCGTGGGGGCTGTGGGAGCAGGCCAGCGCGATGACCGGAGGGCTGGACCGCACCGACCCCCGGATCACCGCCCGGGACGGTCAGCTGGCCATCCCCACCGACCTCGGCATGGCCCTGTTCGACGCCGGTCTGGCCACCGACGAGGAACACCTGGTGCCCACCCGGGTCGACGTGACCGCCCTCGCCGGCCGGGCCGTGGTGCCGGCGCTGATGCGCGGCCTGGTGCGGCGGGAGCGACCCCGTTCCCGGGCCACGGCGGTCGCCGGTGGTCAGGACCTCGCCGGACGGTTGCGCGCGCTCACCGCGACCCAGCGGTCCGCGTTCCTGCTCGACCTGGTCCGGGCCGAGGCGGCGGCGGTGCTCGGCCACGCCAGCCCCGACGCGATCCGGCCGGAGCAGGCGTTCAACGAGATCGGCTTCGACTCGCTGACCGCCGTGGAGCTGCGTAACCGGCTGACCGAGGTGACCGGCGAGCGACTGCCGGCGACGGCGGTCTTCGACTACCCGGAACCCACAGCGCTCGCCGCGTTCCTGCGCTCCCGGCTCGTCCCCGACGACGCGGAGGCCACCGCGGCCATCCTCACCGAGCTGGAGAACCTGGAACGCACCCTCGTCGAGACGACAGTCGGGGCCGACCTGCACATCCAGGTCACGGCCCGGCTGGAGGTGCTGGTCGCCAAGTGGCGGACCATGCGCGGCGCCTCCACCACCGACCACGACCTGGACCTCGACCAGGCCAGTGACGACGAGATCTTCAGCCTGATCGACACGGAACTCGGGCTCTGATGCCCGGCCCGACGCGGACACACGAGGAACGGCGATGACCGACGTACTGATCGTGGGCTACGGCCCGGTGGGCCAGGTGGCGGCGATCCTGCTCGCCCAGCGCGGATTCACCGTGCGCGTGGTGGAGAAGTGGCCGACCCCGTACAGCATGCCCCGTGCGGTGTCCTACGACGGCGAGGCCAGCCGGATCCTCGCCGCCTGCGGCCTCGGCGACCGCCTCGACGCCGTCACCGAGCTGTCCGGCGAGTACACCTGGAAGAACGGGTTCGGCCGGACGCTGCTGCACGCCAAGGTGGCCGAGGACGGCCCCACCGGCTGGCCGGACTCCATCTCCTTCTACCAGCCGGGTCTGGAGGACCGCCTCGCCGAACGGGGGCGGGCCCTGCCCGGTGTCGAGGTGCACCGAGGGCTGGAGGTCACCGACCTGACCGACCACGGCGACCGGGTCGACGTGACCGCCGTCGACGGCGACGGCGCGGAGCACACCTTCACCGCCTCCTGGGTGCTCGGCTGCGACGGCGCGAACAGCTTCGTCCGCCGCTGGCTCGGCACCACAGTCACCGACCTGGGCTTCGGCTACGACTGGCTGGTCTGCGACGTGGTGCTCAACGAGCCGCACGAGTTCAAGCCCAACAACCTCCAGATCTGCGACCCGGCCCGGCCGCGCACCGCCGTCTCCGCGGGCCCCGACCACCGCCGGTGGGAGTTCATGCGGGTGCCGGGGGAGAGCCTGGAGGAGTTCCGCAGCGAGGCGAGCGCCTGGCGGCTGCTGGGTCTGTTCGACATCACCCCGGACACCGCCCGGCTGGACCGCTACGGCGTCTACACCACCCAGGCCTGCTACGCCGACACCTGGCGCTCCGGGCGGGTGTTCCTGGCCGGCGACGCCGCCCACGTCATGCCCCCCTTCCTCGGCCAGGGCATGAGCTCCGGCTTCCGGGCCGTGGTCAACCTCGCCTGGAAGCTGGACCTGGTGCACCGGGGCGTCGCCGACGAGTCCCTGCTCGACACGTACGAGACGGAGCGACGGGCCCACGTGCAGCACGCCATCCGGATGTCCATCGACTCCGGCACCGTGATCTGCGAGACGGACCAGAAGAAGGCCGCCGGTCGGGACGCGGTGATGCTGGCCGCGCTGCGTCGGCGTACCCAGCAGCGGCACGCCCGCTCGCTGCGTGAGGCGATCGTCGACGGCGTACTGCACCGCAACCCGGACGGCAGCCCCGCCCCCTTCGCCGGCGCCCCCGCCGTGCAGGGTCGGGTGGCCGTCGGCGGCCGGACCGGACGCTTCGACGAGGTGGTCGGCACCGGATTCGTCCTGCTCACCCGAGGTCCGGCCACGCTCGACCCGGACGCCACCGCGTTCCTTCACACCCTCGGTGCCCACCGGGTCACCGTGCGCACCGCCGACCACACCGACACCACCCCTTCCGCCCCCGGCGGCGGCACCCCCGCCGTCGACGACCCCACCGCGCCGATCGACGTCGTCGACCTCGACGGCGTCCACCTGGCCTGGCTGGCCGACGCGAACGCCGACGCCGTGCTGGTCCGACCCGACTTCTACGTCTTCGGCGTGGCGGCCGGCCCGGCCGGCCCGGCCGCCCTCGTGGACGACCTGCGTCGCCAGGTCTCCGCTCGGGCCCTGCACCCCTGACCATTCCCCGCTGCTGAAGGAGCAGACATGTTGGAGAACCTCCGCACCCTCGGCCGGGTGATCCGCACCCTGGCCACCAAGGATCCGGTGACCCGGGTCCGCCGCTTCTACGAGATCCAGTCCCCGGACGTGGAGTTCGCCGCCCGCAGCAGCCGGTACATGAACGTCGGCTACTGGGAGGAGGGCGTGACCAGCCTGGACGTGGCCGGCGAGGCGCTGGCCGGGAAACTCGCCGACGCCGCCGGGTTCAAGCCCGACGACACCCTCCTCGACGTCGGCTTCGGCTACGGTGACCAGGACTTCGCCTGGCTGCGCGACCGCCGGGTGGCGAAGGTGCACGGGATCAACGTCACCCCCCGGCACGTCGAGCACGCACGTGACCGTGCCCGGCGCGAGGGCCTGACCGGGCAGACCGACTTCCAGCTCGGCACCGCCACCGAGTTGCCCTTCCCGGACGACACCTTCGACCGGGTCGTCGCGCTCGAGTCGGCCTTCCACTTCTATCCGCGCAGCGCCTTCTTCGCCGAGGCGTTCCGGGTGCTCAAGCCCGGCGGCACCCTCGCCACCGCCGACAT
Organism: Micromonospora sp. DSM 43699; assembly: GCF_055517075.1. Lineage (NCBI taxonomy): Bacteria > Bacillati > Actinomycetota > Actinomycetes > Micromonosporales > Micromonosporaceae > Micromonospora > Micromonospora sp. DSM 43699. The sequence goes on along the minus strand of NZ_JBTMMT010000033.1, from coordinate 31,592 downwards.
CATCCCGCTCAACGGCGGGACCCCCCGGATGTCCATCAGCTCCGGGCCGCTGAGCTTCGTCAAGTTCAGCATCCCGGACGAGAACTGGCACGACCGGAGTGTCTACGCCGAGCAGCTCACCGCGGCCGGGTTCGTCAATCCTGACGTGCAGTCGATCCAGGACCGCACCTGGGAAGGATGGCGACGGTTCCAGGCCGCCCGGCCCGACGACCCGGCGTTCCAGGCCGCCGCCGAGCGCAGCGCCGTCAAGGGGATGGCGAACCACTGGCGCGACGAGAACCTGATCAAGAAGGAGATCGCCCTGCTCGACTACGTCATCGCCGTCGCCCACAAGCCGTGACACGACGTGGCCCTCACCGTCCGGGGACACCCGGTGGTGAGGGCCACGACGTGCGTCGGGGCAGCTCCGGTCAGCCGACCGCCGTCCGGGTCAGCGTCGCCGAGAGGGTACGCAGGATCGCCGGCTGGTGCGGGGTCAGGAAGAAGTGCCCGCCGGGGAAGACGTGCATGTCGAACGGCCCGGTGGTGTGCTCCTGCCACACCCTGGCCTCGTCGACAGTGGTCTTCGGGTCGTCGTCGCCGGTGAACACCGTCACCGGGCAGGACAGCTTCGGCCCGGGGGTGTATTCGTACTTCTCCGCCGCCCGGTAGTCGTTGCGGATGGCCGGCAGCGCGGCCCGGAGCATGTCGGGGTCGCCGAGCGTCGCCACGTTCGTGCCGCTCAGCTTCTCCACGTCGGCGAGCAGGCCCTCGTCGTCGAGCAGGTGCACCGTCTCGTCCCGGTGGCAGGACGGCGCCCGTCGTCCCGACGCGAACAGGCGCGTAACCGGCCTGCCGGTCTCCGCCTCCATCAGCCGCGCCACCTCGAAGCCGAGGCTCGCGCCCATGCTGTGTCCGAAGATCGCCAACGGCTCGTCGATCCAGGGCCGCAGCACCCGGAAGACCTGCCGGGCCAGCTCCGGGATGTTGTCGACGCACGGCTCGTGGCGGCGGTCCTGCCGCCCCGGGTACTGGATGCTGAGGACCTCCACGGCCGGCGACAGCGCCCGGGAGACCGGGAAGTAGAAGCTCGCGGACCCGCCGGCGTGCGGCAGGCACACCAGCCGGGGCGTACCGGCCGGAGCCGGGTGGAACCGGCGTACCCACAGGCCGTTGTCGTGCTCGGTCATATCTCTGCGCGGTCCTTCCCAGCGATGGGGCCCGGGCGACCCGGCCACTCCACCGGACGCTATCCGCGCCGCCGGAGGTGGGCCACCCCTAGCGGACCGGCCGTACCGGTTAGGGGTTGTCGCAGGTCATACGACGCCATAGCTTCCCCGCAGAGGGGGACCCGTGGCTCTCGGGTGACGTGTACTCAAGGACGTGGAACCGAACTGGCCTGAGAATTCGCGCATGCGCACCGTCAACCGCGTCAGGTCTCCGCCGGCCACTGCGATGGGTCAGGTTGATGGACACCGAAGAGAAGCTCCGGGAGTATCTGAAGCGGGTCACCACCGACCTGAGGCGGACCAGGCAACGGCTCCGTGACGTCGAGGACGAGGCCCGGCAGCCGATCGCCATCGTCGGGATGGCGTGCCGGTTCCCCGGCGGCGTCACCTCGCCCGAGGCGCTGTGGGAACTCGTCGCCGCGTCCGGGGACGCCGTCGCCGGTTTCCCCGCCGACCGGGGCTGGGACCTCGACGATCTCTATGACCCGACCGGGGAACGCCCCGGCACCTCCTCCGTCCGGGAGGGCGGCTTCCTCCACGACGCCGGCCACTTCGACCCCCGCTTCTTCGGCATCTCGCCCCGTGAGGCCCTGGCCATGGACCCGCAGCAGCGGCTGCTGCTGGAGGTCTCCTGGGAGGCGTTCGAGTCCGCCGGGGTTGACCCGACCGCGTTGAGGGGCGGTCCGGTCGGTGTCTTCGCCGGCCTCACCCACGGCGACTACGCGGCCGGTGCCACCGACGTGCCCGACGGCGTCGTCGACTACCTCGGCCTCGGCAACGCCGGCAGCCTCAGCTCCGGCCGGGTCGCCTACACCTTCGGGTTCGAGGGGCCGGCGGTCACCGTGGACACGGCGTGTTCGTCGTCGCTTGTGGCGTTGCATCTGGCGGTGCAGTCGTTGCGGTCGGGGGAGTGCGACCTGGCCCTGGCCGGCGGCGTCTCCGTGATGCCCACCCCGGCGGTCTTCGTCGACTTCACCCGCCAGGGGAACCTCTCCCGCACCGGCCGGTGCCGCGCCTTCGCCGACGCCGCCGATGGCACCTCCCTCGCCGAGGGGGTCGGCGTCCTTCTCGTCGAACGCCTCTCCGACGCCCAGCGGCTCGGCCGTCGAATCCTCGCCGTGGTGCGGGGTAGTGCGGTGAATCAGGATGGTGCGTCGAACGGGTTGACGGCGCCGAACGGTCCGTCGCAGCAGCGGGTGATCCGGCAGGCTCTCGCGAATGCCCGTCTGGGCGCGGCGGACGTGGATGTGGTGGAGGCGCACGGTACGGGTACGACTCTTGGTGATCCGATCGAGGCGCAGGCGTTGTTGGCGACGTACGGGCAGGGGCGGGATGAGCCGTTGTTGCTCGGTTCGGTGAAGTCGAATATCGGTCATACGCAGGCGGCGGCGGGTGTGGCGGGTGTGATCAAGATGGTGTTGGCGATGCGGCATGGTGTTGTTCCTCCGTCGTTGCATGTGGATGTGCCGTCGTCGAGGGTGGACTGGTCGGTGGGTGGGGTGGTGTTGGCGACGGAGGCGATGCCGTGGCCGGTGGTGGGTCGGCCGCGTCGGGCGGCGGTGTCGTCGTTCGGTATCTCCGGCACGAACGCGCACGTGATCATCGAGCAGCCCGAACCCCTGCCGGCCGACGTGGATGTATCGCAGGCGGCGGTCGAGGTGGACCTGCCGGTGGTGCCGTGGTTGGTGTCGGGGCGGTCGGTGGAGGCTCTGGTCGGTCAGGCGGGTCGGTTGGCCGGTTTCGTCCGGGAGCGGGCCGGGTTGTCGCCGGTGGATGTGGGTTGGTCGTTGGTGACGACTCGGGCGGCGTTGGAGCATCGGGCGGTGGTGTTGGGTGCGACCGGCGGTGACCTGTGTGCGGGGTTGGAGGCGTTGGCCGGTGGTGCTGCCGAGTGGGCCGGCACGCTGGTGGTCGGGCAGGCCGTGTCTGGTCGTCTGGGGTTGGTGTTCACGGGTCAGGGTGCGCAGCGGCCCGGCATGGGTCGGGAACTCTACGATCGGTTTCCGGTGTTCGCGGATGTGTTCGATCGGGTGTGTGGGTTGTTCGAGGGTCGGCTTCCGTGTTCGTTGCGGGAGGTGGTGTTCGCCGAGCCGGGGTCTGATCTGGCGGGTTTGGCGGATCAGACGGTGTTCACGCAGGCGGGGTTGTTCGCGGTGGAGGTGGCGTTGTATGAGTTGTTGTCGTCGTGGGGTGTGACCGGCGACTTTGTGGCCGGGCATTCGATCGGTGAGGTGACGGCGGCGTGGGTGGCGGGGGTGTTGTCGTTGGAGGATGCGTGTGTGTTGGTGGCGGCGCGGGGTTCTTTGATGGAGGCGTTGCCGGTTGGTGGGGGGATGTTGGCGGTGGGTGCTTCTGAGGCCGAGGTGCGTGAGTTGGTTGGTGGTGGTGTGGATGTGGCGGCGGTGAATGGTCCGGCGTCGGTGGTGTTGTCGGGTCTGGTGGAGGATTTGGATCGGGTGGCGGGGTGGTGTGTTGGGCGGGGTTGGCGGGTGAAGCGGTTGTTGGTGAGTCATGGGTTTCATTCGCGGTTGATGGAGCCGATGCTTGAGGAGTTCCGGGCCGCGATTGCGGGTCTGGCCTGGTGTGCGCCGAGGTTGCCGGTGGTGTCGAATCTGACCGGTGGGGTGGCGGATCCGGTGGAGATCGCGGGTCCGGATTATTGGGTGCGGCATGTTCGTGAGGCGGTGCGGTTCGCCGACGGGGTCGCCACGTTGTATGGGCTGGGTGTGACCACGGTTCTGGAGGTGGGTCCGGATGCGACGTTGACGGCGATGGCCGCCGACATTCCGGCCGACCGGGCGGTGCATCTGGTTCCCGTGCTGCGCCGGGACCAGTCGGAGACGACGGCTCTGGTCACCGCCCTGGCTCGACTGCACGTGACCGGCACTGCGGTGGACTGGGCGGGCTGGTTCACCCATACCGGCGGCCAGCCGCGCACTGTCGACCTGCCTACCTACGCCTTCCAGCGACAGCGTTACTGGCTCAACGCCGGGCCGTCCGGTGCCGACGCCTCCGGACTCGGGGTGCGCGGTACGGAACACGTCCTGCTCGACGCCGAACTCGTCACCGCCGCCGACGACGTCCGGATCCACGGCGGGCGGCTGTCCGTGCAGACCCAGCCCTGGCTCGCCGACCACGTGGTGTGGGGCTCGGTCGTCGTACCGGGCTCGGCACTGGTGGAGATGGCGCTGCACGCGGGGGCGCAGGCCGCCTGCGACACGCTGGAGGAACTGACCCTCGCCGCCCCGGTCGTCCTGCCCGAGCAGGGCGCCCGTACGGTGCAACTCCACCTCGCCGCCCCCGACGAGCACGGCCGCCGCCGGGTCACCATCCACTCCCGTCAGGCGGACGACCCGCGCGGCGACTGGACCCGGCACGCCGAGGGCGTCCTCGCCCCCGGCACCCCCGACGCGCCGGAACCGCTCACCGAGTGGCCACCGGCCGATGCCGCCGCCCTGCCGGTCGACCCGATCTACGAGCAGCTGCACCGCCTCGGGGTGGATCACGGTCCCACCTTCCGGGGGCTGCGCGCCGTGTGGCGTACCGGCGACGAGGTCTTCGCGGAGGTCGCCCTGCCCGACGGCACCGGCACCGGCGGGTTCACCCTCCACCCGGCCCTGCTGGACGCGGCGCTGCACGTCGTCGGCCTCACCGACGAGGTCGACGCCGACGCGTCCGGGGCCCGCCTCCCGTTCGCCTGGTCCGGCGTCACACTCGCCGCCGTCGGCGCGACCCACCTCCGGGTACGCGTCACCCGGACAGGTTCGGCGGTCTCGCTGACCCTCGCCGACGGTGCCGGTGCCCCCGTCGCCCGGATCGGCTCGCTGCTCTCCCGGCCCGTCGGCGCCGGCCAGCTCGACTCCACCGGATCGGCCGGGCTGCCGCTCTTCGACGTGCGGTGGTCGCCGCTGACGCTGCCGTCCCGGCCGGCGTCGGGGATCGTGGCGCTCCACGCCGCCGCCGGACTCGCTGGCTCGTCGCTGGCCGGTGGACTTCCCGCGCTCGTCGACGACATCGATGCCGGCCGGCAGGATTCCCGACTGGTGCTGCTCCCCGTCGAGGACACCCCGTCCGGCGATCCCCTCGCCTCGGCCCACACCCGGCTCGCCGAGGTCCTGGCCGCCGTGCAGGAGTGGCTGGCCGACGACCGGTTCGCCGATCGGCGGCTCGTCGTGCTCACCCGGGGCGCGGTCCCGGCCGGCCCGAGCGCAGAGGTGACCGACCTGGCCGGTGCCACCGTCTGGGGTCTGGTGCGCACGGCGCAACTGGAGCACCCCGGCCGGTTCGTGCTGGCCGACCTCGACGGTGGGGTCGACGCCGACCTGCTCGGCCGTGCCCTGGCCAGCGACGAGCCCCAACTCGCCGTCCGTGACGGGCAACTGCTCGTACCCAGGCTCACCCAGGCCGACGCCTACCCGACTGACACCACCGACCTGCTGCCGGACGGCACGGTGCTGGTCACCGGTGCCACCGGCACCCTCGGCGGCATCATCGCCCGTCACCTGGTCACCGCGCACAAGGTCCGGCACCTGCTCCTCGTCGGCCGGCGCGGCCACGAGGCCCCCGGCGCGGCCGACCTCCTCGCCGACCTCGCCCGCCTCGGCGCGCAGGTCCGCCTCGTCGCCGCCGACGTGGCCGAGCGGGACGCGGTCGCCGCGCTGCTCGCCGCCGTCCCCGCCGAGCACCCGCTCACCGGGGTGGTGCACGCCGCCGGCACCCTCGACGACGCGGTGGTCACCGCGCTGACCCCGGAGCGGGCCGCCGCCGTGCTCCGTCCCAAGGCGGACGCCGCCTGGCACCTGCACGACCTCACCCGGCACCTGGACCTGCCGATGTTCGTGCTCTTCTCCTCGATCGCCGGCCCGCTCGGTGGCCCGGGGCAGGGCAACTACGCGGCGGCCAATGCCTTCCTCGACGGTCTGGCCCACCACCGGCACGCCGCCGGGCTCGCCGCGACCTCCCTGGCGTGGGGGCTGTGGGAGGAGGGCAGCGGGATGACCCGGGACCTGGGCACCGGCAGCCGGGAACGGATGGCGCGCCAGGGTTTCGTCCCGCTCGGCACCGACCAGGCCCTCGCCCTCTTCGACGCCAGCCGGCGCAGCCCGCAAGCGCTGCTGCTGCCCGTCCGCCTCGACCTGGCCGGGCTGCGGACCATGGACACGGTCGAGCACCTCCCGGCGCCGCTGCGCGGCCTGGCCGGCGTACGCGTGCGGCGCAGCGCCGCCGGGTCGGCCGCGCCGGCCGGCGGGTTCCGCGACCGGATCGCCGCAGCCTCCGACAAGGAGCGACGCCGGCTGGTCGAGGAAATGGTCACCGGCCAGGTGGCCGAGGTGCTCGGGTACGCCTCATCGGCCGCCGTCGGCACCGGGCAGTCCTTCACCGAACTCGGCTTCGACTCGCTGACCGCCGTGGAACTGCGCAACCGGCTCACCAGCCTGGCCGGTGTGCCCCTGCCGGCCACCCTGGTCTTCGACCATCCCACTCCGGAGGCGTTGACCGGGCACCTGATGGCGCAGTTCGGCCCCGCCCGATCCGTGCCGACCCTCCTCGACGAGCTGGACCGGCTGGAGGCGGTGTTCGCCGCGACCCCGGCGGGGGCCCTGGCCGAGCTGACCGCCGACGAGGAGACCCGCACGGCGGTGACCGCGCGGCTCAGGACGCTGCTCACCCGTTGGGAGGGCGAGGTCGGAGACACCGACTCGGCCGCCCCGTCCCTCGACGACGCCAGCGACGACGAGATCTTCGACTTCATCGACAGCAGGTTCGGTCGTTCCTGACCGTCGAACCGCCCCGCTTGCCGACCAACGCGACAGGTGAATCCCCGATGGCGAACGAAGCCAAGCTCCGTGAGTACCTCAAGCGCGTCACCGCCGATCTCCACGAGACCAGCGAACGCCTGAAGGCGGTCGATGCCAAGAACCACGAGCCCATCGCGATCGTCGGGATGAGCTGCCGTTACCCCGGCGGGGTCCGCTCGCCCGAGCAGCTCTGGGACCTCGTCGCCACCGCCACCGACGGCATCACCGGATTCCCCGTCGACCGGGGCTGGGACATCGACCGGGCGTACGACCCGACGGGGGAGCGGCGGGGCAGCACGTACGCCCGCGAGGGCGGATTCCTGCACGACGCCGGGGACTTCGATCCCGAGCTGTTCAAGATCTCGCCGTACGAGGCCCTGGCCATGGACCCGCAGCAGCGGCTCATGCTCGAGGCGTCCTGGGAGGCGATCGAGGACGCCCGGGTCGACCCGCTCTCCCTGCGAGGCAGCCGCGTCGGCGTGTTCGCCGGCATGATGTACCACAACTACGCCGCCGGACTGGACGAGGTCCCGGAGACCCTGGACGGCTTCATCGGCGGTGGCACCGCCAGCAGCGTCCTCTCCGGCCGGGTCGCCTACACCTTCGGGTTCGAGGGGCCGGCGCTCACCGTCGACACCGCCTGCTCGTCCTCACTGGTGGCGTTGCACCTGGCGGTGCAGTCCCTGCGGTCCGGCGAGTGCACCCTCGCGCTGGCCGGCGGCGTCACCGTGATGACCACCCTGGAGACGTTCATCGACTTCAGCCGGCAGCGCGGCCTCGCCCCGGACGGGCGGTGCAAGTCGTTCGCCGAAGGCGCCGACGGGACCGGCTGGTCCGAGGGCGTCGGGATGCTCCTCGTGGAGCGGCTCTCCGACGCCCGCCGCAACGGCCACCGCGTCCTCGCCGTGGTGCGGGGCACCGCGGTCAACCAGGACGGTGCGTCGAACGGGCTGACCGCGCCGAACGGCCCGGCCCAGCAGCGGGCCATCCGACAGGCGCTCGCGGCGGCGCGGCTGTCGACCCTGGACGTGGACGTGGTCGAGGCCCACGGCACCGGGACGACTCTTGGTGACCCGATCGAGGCGCAGGCGTTGTTGGCGACGTACGGGCAGGGGCGGGACGAGCCGTTGTTGCTCGGCTCGATCAAGTCGAATATCGGTCATACGCAGGCGGCGGCGGGTGTGGCGGGTGTGATCAAGATGGTGCTGGCGATGCGGCACGGTCTGGTTCCTCCGTCGTTGCACGTGGATGTGCCGTCGTCGAGGGTGGATTGGTCGGCGGGTGCTGTGGAGTTGGTGGCGGGGTTGCGGTCGTGGCCGGTGGTGGATCGGCTGCGTCGGGCGGCGGTGTCGTCGTTCGGTATCTCCGGCACGAACGCGCACGTGATCATCGAGCAGCCCGAGGCCGAAGCGGTGCCGGTTTCGTCTGCGGCATCGGTGGAGGCGGGACCAGCGGCTGTCGATCTGCCGGTGGTGCCGTGGTTGGTGTCGGGGCGGTCGGTGGAGGCTCTGGCCGGTCAGGCGGGTCGGTTGGCCGGTTTCGTCCGGGAGCGGGCCGGGTTGTCGCTGGTGGATGTGGGTTGGTCGTTGGCCAGTTCGCGGGCGGCGTTGGAGCACCGGGCGGTGGTGTTGGGTGGCAGCGCCGGCGATCTGTCGGCCGGGTTGGTGGCGCTGGCCGGGGGTGAATCGAGGCCTGGCCTGGTGACGGGTGAGGTGGTGTCGGGTCGTCTGGGGTTGGTGTTTGCGGGTCAGGGTGCGCAGCGGTTGGGGATGGGTCGGGAACTCTACGACCGGTTTCCGGTGTTCGCGGATGTGTTCGATCGGGTGTGTGGGTTGTTTGAGGGTCGGCTTCCGTGTTCGTTGCGGGAGGTGGTGTTCGCCGGGCCGGGGTCTGATCTGGCGGGTTTGTTGGATCGGACGGTGTTTGCGCAGGCGGGGTTGTTCGCGGTGGAGGTGGCGTTGTTTGAGTTGTTGTCGTCGTGGGGTGTGAGCGTCGACGTTGTGGCGGGGCATTCGATTGGTGAGGTGGCGGCGGCGTGGGTGGCGGGGGTGTTGTCGTTGGAGGATGCGTGTGCTCTCGTTGCGGCGCGGGGTTGTTTGATGCAGGCGTTGCCGGCTGGTGGGGGCATGCTGGCCGTTGGTGCCACCGAGGCCGAGGTGCGGGCTGTCGCGGGTGCCGGTGTGGATGTGGCGGCGGTGAATGGTCCGGCGTCGGTGGTGTTGTCGGGTCTGGTCGACGAGCTGGATCGGGTGGCCCAGTGGTGTGTTGGGCGGGGTTGGCGGGTGAAGCGGTTGTCGGTGAGTCATGCGTTTCATTCGCGGTTGATGGAGCCGATGCTCGACGAGTTCCGGGCCGCGATTGCGGGCCTGGCCTGGTCTGCGCCACGGTTGCCGGTCGTCTCGGGCGTGACCGGTGGGGTGGCGGATCCGGTGGAGATCTCGGGTCCGGATTATTGGGTGCGGCATGTTCGTGAGGCGGTGCGGTTCGCCGACGGGGTCGCCACGTTGTATGGGCTGGGTGTGACCACGGTTCTGGAGGTGGGTCCGGATGCGACGTTGACGGCGATGGCTGCCGACATTCCGGCTGACCGGGCGGTGCATCTGGTTCCCGTGCTACGCCGGGACCAGCCGGAGACGACCGCACTGGTCACCGCGCTGGCTCGACTGCACGTGACCGGGACTCCGGTGGACTGGGCGGGCTGGGCGGGCTGGTTCACCCATACCGGCGGCCAGCCGCGCACTGTCGACCTGCCCACCTACGCCTTCCAGCGACAGCGGTACTGGCTCAACGCCCGCACGCGCGCCGCCGGTGCCGAGGGCCGTGTCACAGCTCCCCGCGACGAGACGTTCTGGCAGGTCATCGAGAACCAGGACGTCGAGACGCTCGCCGCCACCCTCGCCGTCGACCCCGGGGCCCCGCTCGGTGCCGTGCTCCCCGCACTCTCCGCGTGGCGACGCCGCCAGGAGACCGACTCGACCCTCGACTCGTGGCGGTACCGGGTCGCCTGGCAGCCGCTTCCCGACAGCACCCGCCCGGAGACCGGGGACCTCCTCCTCGTCGTGCCCGCCGAGCCGGAGGGAACCGCCGGGGAGTGGGCGGCGGCACTCACCGCGCCCGGCGTACGGGTGCTGCCGGTGGCCGCCGGAATCGACCGGGCCCGCCTGGCGCAGGAGTTGACCGGGGCGTACGCCGAGGGACAACCCGGTACCGTCCTGTCCCTGCTCGCCCTCTCCTCCGGCACGCATCCCGACTCCGCCTCCGTGCCGGCCGGCCTCGCCGCCACTGTCACCCTCGCCCAGGCCCTCGGCGACGCCGGGACCGCCGCCCGACTCTGGATCGCCACCCGGGGCGCGGTCTCCGTCGACCCGCGTGAGGGCCTCGTCGACCCCGACCAGGCGATGCTCTGGGGCTTCGGCGGTGTGCTGCGTGCCGAGCACCCCCACCGCTGGGGTGGCCTCGTCGACCTGCCCGGGACGCCGGACGCGCGGGGCGTACGGCTGCTGCGCCGGCTGCTCGGCGGTGAACGCACCGAGGACCGGCTCGCCCTCCGGGCCACCGGCGCGTACGCCAAACGGCTGGTCCCCTCCGGTCAGCCGGCCGGTCCCGGCCGTAGCTGGACCCCACGTGGCACGGCGCTCGTCACCGGCGGTACGGGTGCGCTGGGCGGCCACGTCGCCCGTGCCCTCGCGGCGGCGGGTGCCGAGCACCTGCTGCTCGTCAGCCGGCGCGGTCCGGACGCCCCCGGTGCCGGCACCCTGGCCGAGGAGTTGACCGGGCTGGGCACCCGGGTCACCGTCGCGGCCTGCGACGTGGCGGACCGGGACGCGCTGCGCGACCTGCTCTCCACCGTCCCCGCCGACCTGCCGCTCACCACCGTCGTACACACCGCTGCGGCACTCGACGACACGCTGGTCGACGCTCTCACCGTGGCGCAGATGACGACCGCCCTGCGCGCCAAGGTCGACGCCGCCCGGAACCTCGACGAGTTGACCCGCGACCACGAGCTGTCGGCGTTCGTCCTGTTCTCCTCCCTGGCCGGCACCATGGGCGGCCCCGGGCAGGCCAACTACGCTCCCGGGAACGCCTGGCTCGACGCCCTCGCCCGACGCCGTCGCGCCGAAGGACTGCCCGCCACCTCCGTCGCCTGGGGCCTGTGGGCCGAGGGTGGGGTCAGTGCCGGCGGCTTCGAACGCCGGATGGCCCGCAACGGCATCGCGGCGATGGACCCCGCGACGGCTGTCCGCGCCCTCACCCGGTCACTAGAGCACGACGAGACCCACCTGGTGGTCGCCGACGTCGACTGGAACCGGGTGGCGGCCAGCGCCGTCGGTGGTCGGCCCGATCCGCTGATCCGGGACCTGCTGACCGCACCGCAGGTCACCGACGCCGCCACCGCCGACCGGGCCGGCGGTGGCAGCGCCCTGCGACACCGTCTCGCCGGGCTCTCCGAGAGCGAACAACTCGACGCCCTGCGCGACGTGGTGCGCGTCGAGGTCGCGGCGGTGCTCGGCCACGGCAGCGCCGACCAGGTGCCGGCCGAGCGCGCCTTCCGGGACCTCGGCTTCACCTCCCTGACCGCCGTCGAGCTGCGTAACCGGCTCGACGCCGCCACCGGGCTCACGCTGCCCACGACCCTCGCCTTCGACCACCCCAACCCCACCGCGCTGGCGGCCCACGTCCGTACCGAGCTGCTGGGCGGGCATGCCCGGCCCGAGACGCCACACCCGGTGGTACGCCCCGTCGACGACGACCCGATCGTCATCGTCGGCATGGGCTGCCGGTTCCCTGCCGGGGCCGGATCGCCGGAGGAGTTCTGGCGGCTGCTCGCCGACGGCGTCGACGCGATGTCCGACTTCCCCACGAACCGGCACTGGGACCTGGCCGCCCTCTACCACCCCGACCCGGACCACCCCGGGGCGTCGTACGTCACCCAGGGTGCCTTCCTGGACGACGCGGGAGCGTTCGACGCGGAGTTCTTCGGCATCTCGCCCCGCGAGGCGACCGCCATGGACCCGCAGCAGCGGCTGCTGTTGGAGGTCTCCTGGGCGGCGATCGAGGACGCCCGGATCGACCCGGACGCTCTGCGTGGCAGCCGCGTCGGTGTCTTCGCCGGCACGAACGGGCAGGACTTCGACAACCTCATCCGCCACGGCGGCGAAGACCTCGCCGGGTACGGCGCCACCGGTGCCTCCGCCAGCGTGCTGTCGGGGCGGGTGTCGTACTCGTTCGGGTTCGAGGGGCCGGCGGTCACCGTGGACACGGCGTGTTCGTCGTCGCTTGTGGCGTTGCATCTGGCGGTGCAGTCGTTGCGCTCGGGGGAGTGCGATCTGGCATTGGCCGGCGGCGTGACCGTGATGTCCACCCCGGGTGCCTTCGTGGAGTTCTCCCGGCAGCGGGGGCTCTCCGCCGACGGGCGCTGCCGGTCGTTCGCGGACTCGGCGGACGGCACGGGTTGGGGCGAGGGCGTCGGGGTGCTGTTGGTGCAGCGGCTTTCCGACGCGCGCCGCGATGGCCGTCGAGTCCTCGCCGTGGTGCGGGGTAGTGCGGTGAATCAGGATGGTGCGTCGAACGGGTTGACGGCGCCGAACGGTCCGTCGCAGCAGCGGGTGATCCGGCAGGCGCTCGCGAATGCCCGTCTGGGCGCGGCGGACGTGGACGTGGTGGAGGCGCATGGCACCGGGACGACTCTTGGTGATCCGATCGAGGCGCAGGCGTTGTTGGCGACGTACGGGCAGGGGCGGGACGGGCATGAGCCGTTGCTGTTGGGGTCGGTGAAGTCGAATATCGGTCATACGCAGGCGGCTGCGGGTGTGGCGGGTGTGATCAAGATGGTGCTGGCGATGCGGCATGGTGTTGTTCCTCCGTCGTTGCATGTGGATGTGCCTTCGTCGAGGGTGGATTGGTCGGCGGGTGCTGTGGAGTTGGTGGCGGGGTTGCGGTCGTGGCCGGTGGTGGATCGGCTGCGTCGGGCGGCGGTGTCGTCGTTCGGTATCTCCGGCACGAACGCGCACGTGATCATCGAGCAGCCCGAGGCCGAGGCCGAGGCCGAGCCGGTGTCGGCTTCGTCCCTCGCGTCGGTGGATGCCGGGTCAGCGGCTGGTTCGCTGCCGGTGGTGCCGTGGTTGGTGTCGGGGCGGTCGGTGGAGGCTCTGGCTGGTCAGGCGGGTCGGTTGGTGGGGTTCGTCGGGGAGCACGCCGGGCTGTCGCCGGTGGATGTGGGTTGGTCGTTGGCGACGAGTCGGGCGGCGTTGGAGCATCGGGCGGTGGTGTTGGGTAGCAGCGCCGGTGACCTGTCGGCCGGGTTGGCGGCGCTGGCCGGGGGTGAATCGAGGCCTGGCCTGGTGACGGGTGAGGTGGTGTCGGGTCGTCGGGCGTTGGTGTTCGCGGGTCAGGGTGCGCAGCGGTCCGGCATGGGTCGGGAACTCTACGACCGGTTTCCGGTGTTCGCGGACGTGTTTGATCGGGTGTGTGCCCTGTTCGAGGGTCGGCTTCCGTGTTCGTTGCGGGAGGTGGTGTTCGCCGGGCCGGGTACTGATCTGGCGGGCTTGGCGGATCAGACGGTGTTCACGCAGGCGGGGTTGTTCGCGGTGGAGGTGGCGTTGTATGAGCTGTTGTCCTCGTGGGGTGTGACCGCCGATGTTGTGGCGGGGCACTCGATTGGTGAGGTGGCGGCGGCGTGGATGGCGGGGGTGTTGTCGTTGGAGGATGCGTGTGTCCTGGTGGCGGCGCGGGGTTCGTTGATGCAGGGGTTGCCGGCTGGTGGGGGCATGCTGGCGGTTGGTGCTTTTGAGGCCGAGGTGCGGGCTGTCGTGGGTGCCGGTGTGGATGTGGCGGCGGTGAACGGTCCGGCGTCGGTGGTGTTGTCGGGTCGGGTCGACGATCTGGATCGGGTGGCCGGGTGGTGTGCCGAGCGGGGTTGGCGGGTGAAGCGGTTGTCGGTGAGTCATGCGTTTCATTCGCGATTGATGGAGCCGATGCTCGATGAGTTCCGGGCTGCTATTGCGGGTTTGAATTGGGGTGCGCCACGGTTGCCGGTCGTCTCGGGCGTGACCGGTCGGGTGGCGGATCCGGTGGAGATCGCGGGTCCGGATTACTGGGTGCGGCATGTTCGTGAGGCGGTGCGGTTCGCCGACGGGGTCGCCACGTTGTACGGGCTGGGTGTGACCACGGTTCTGGAGGTGGGTCCGGACGCGACGTTGACGGCGATGGCCGCCGACATTCCGGCCGACCGGGCGGTGCACCTGATCCCCGCGTTGCGCCGGGACCAGCCGGAAACGAGCAGTCTCATGACCGCGCTGGCCCGACTGCACGTGACCGGTACTCCGGTGGACTGGGCGGGCTGGTTCACCCACACCGGCGGCCGGCCGCGCACCGTCGACCTGCCCACCTACGCCTTCCAGCGCACCTGGTACTGGCCGGAGGTGACGGCGGCCGGCGGCACGACCTTGCGCTCGGACGGCGACGTCGACGAGCGGTTCTGGGCGGCGGTGGAGCAGGAGGATCTGGCCGGGCTGGGGGAGGAGTTCCAGCTCGACGCCGATCAGCCGTTCAGTGCGCTGCTGCCGAAGCTGGCCCGCTGGCGGCGGGAGGGACGGCAGCGTTCCACCGCCGACTCGTGGCGCTACCGGGTCGAGTGGCGGCCAGCGGCGTCCGTACCGAAGGCGGACCTGACCGGGACCTGGCTGGTGCTGGCAGCGTCGACGCAGACCGACCACCCCGTGATCGCCGGCCTGGCCGGGCACGGTGCCGAGGTCGTGACGGTGCTCCTCGACCCGACGGCGCTTGGCCGTGACGAGGTAGCCGACCGGCTGCGTGCCGCCGTATCCCACCCGGACGACCTCACCGGAGTGGTGTCGTTGCTGTCGCTCGCGGGTGCGGGTGTAGGTGACGGGCTGGCGGTGGTCCAGGCGTTGGGTGACTGCGGTGTGGGTGCCCGGGTGTGGTGGGTGACGCGCGGTGCGGTCTCGGTGCGCAGGGCCGACGAGCCCGTGGATCCGGTCGGAGCTGCGGTGTGGGGTCTCGGTCGGGTGGTGGCGTTGGAGGAGCCGCGCCGGTGGGGCGGTCTGGTGGATCTGCCGCAGGAGATGGACGAGCGGGCGGTCCGCCGGTTCTGCGGAATGCTGACGGCCGGCGGCAGCGAGGACCAGCTCGCCCTGCGCTCCTCGGGGGTGTTCGTCAGGCGGTTGGTGCGTGCGTCGGGTGATCCGGTGCGTCGGGTGTTCGGGTTGTCGGGGACGGTGTTGGTCACCGGTGGTACGGGGGCGCTCGGTTCGCGGGTGGCGGAGTGGGTGGTCGGTGCGGGTGCGGGGCATGTGGTGTTGGCGAGTCGGCAGGGTGGGCGGGCGTCTGGTGTGGTGGAGTTGGTGGAGCGGTTGCGGGTGGCGGGGGCGCGGGTGACTGTGGTCGCGTGTGACGTGGCTGATCGGGCGCAGGTGTCGGCGTTGTTGGAGGGTTTGGCGGGGCAGGGCGATCCGGTCCGCGCCGTCGTGCACGCCGCCGGCGCCCCCCAGTTCACCCCGCTGGCCGAGACCGGTCGGGACGAGTTGGCCGAGGTGCTCCGGGCCAAGGTCGACGGCGCGGTCCACCTGGACGAGTTGTTGCCCGACGGGTTGGACGCGTTCGTGGTGTTCTCCTCGATCGCGGGTGTGTGGGGTTCGGCGGGGCAGGCCGGCTACGCGGCGGCCAACGCCTTCGTGGACGCACTCGTCGCACGCCGTCGTGGCCGGGGTGCTGTCGGCACCGCCGTGGCGTGGGGGCCCTGGGCCGGCGGAGGCATGGCCGTGCGGGGCGAGGCGCAGGAGCAACTGGCCCGGCGTGGTCTGCCGGCGATGAGGCCCGAGTTGGCGGTCGCCGCGTTGCAGGGTGCCCTGGACCGGGACGACGTCTCGGTGGTCGTCGCCGACGTGGCCTGGGACCGGTTCGCGGCCTCCTTCACCGCCCTGCGCCCCAGCCCGCTGCTCGAGGAGATTCCCGAGGCGCGACCCGCGCGGACCGACGCCGACGGGGACACCGGCGACGGTACGCAGTTCGGCCGTCGGCTCGCCGGCATGACAACCACCGAGCGGGACGATTACCTGCTCGACCTGGTCCGGACTCAGGCTGCCGCCGTGCTCGGGCACGCGACGCCGGACGCCGTACCGGCCGACCGGGCGTTCCAGCGTCAGGGCTTCGACTCGCTCACCGCCGTCGAGTTGCGCAACCGGCTCACCGCCGAGACCGGCCTGACCCTGCCCAGCACCCTGGTCTTCGACCACCCGACACCGCTGCTTCTGGCAGCCCAGTTGGGCAGGGAACTGACCGGCGCACCGGCGTCGGCGGTGGCCGAGGGCCGGCCCGTCGCGGTCGACGACGACCCGATCGTCATCGTCGGCATGGGCTGCCGCCTGCCCGGCGGTGTCGACAGCGCCGACCAGCTCTGGGAACTGCTCACCGAGGGCCGGGACGGCATCTCCGACTTCCCGCTCGACCGGGGCTGGGACAGCTTCCTCGACGGCCAGCTCACCGACACGTCCTTCCCCCGCCAGGGCGGCTTCGTCTACGACGCGGGAGCGTTCGATGCGGAGTTCTTCGGCATCTCGCCCCGCGAGGCCCTGGCCATGGACCCGCAGCAGCGGCTGCTGCTGGAGGTGTCCTGGGAGGCGATCGAATCCGCGGGCGTGGACCCGTCGCGCCTCAAGGGCGAACGGGTCGGCGTCTTCGCGGGCGCCAGCTTCCAGGGGTACGCCTCGACAGCGATGGGTCGGGACCAGGAGGTCGGCGGTCACCTGCTCACCGGCAGCGCGACCAGCGTGCTGTCGGGGCGGGTGTCGTACTCGTTCGGGTTCGAGGGGCCGGCGGTCACCGTGGACACGGCGTGTTCGTCGTCGCTTGTGGCGTTGCACCTGGCGGCGCAGTCGCTGCGGTCGGGGGAGTGCGACCTGGCCCTGGCCGGCGGCGTGACCGTGATGGCCTCCCCGGCCACCTTCGTCGAGTTCTCCCGGCAGGGCGGCCTCGCGCCGGACGGGCGGTGCAGGTCGTTCGCCGAGGGCGCCGACGGGACCGGCTGGTCCGAGGGCGTCGGGGTGCTGTTGGTGCAGCGGCTTTCCGACGCGCGCCGCGATGGCCGTCGAGTCCTCGCCGTGGTGCGGGGTAGTGCGGTGAATCAGGATGGTGCGTCGAACGGGTTGACGGCGCCGAACGGTCCGTCGCAGCAGCGGGTGATCCGGCAGGCTCTCGCGAATGCCCGTCTGGGCGCGGCGGACGTGGACGTGGTGGAGGCGCATGGCACCGGGACGACTCTTGGTGATCCGATCGAGGCGCAGGCGTTGTTGGCGACGTACGGGCAGGGGCGGGACGGGCATGAGCCGTTGCTGTTGGGGTCGGTGAAGTCGAATATCGGTCATACGCAGGCGGCTGCGGGTGTGGCGGGTGTGATCAAGATGGTGCTGGCGATGCGGCATGGTGTTGTTCCTCCGTCGTTGCATGTGGATGTGCCTTCGTCGAGGGTGGATTGGTCGGCGGGTGCTGTGGAGTTGGTGGCGGGGTTGCGGTCGTGGCCGGTGGTGGATCGGCTGCGTCGGGCGGCGGTGTCGTCGTTCGGTATCTCCGGCACGAACGCGCACGTGATCATCGAGCAGCCCGAGGCCGAGGCCGAGCCGGTGTCGGCTTCGTCCCTCGCGTCGGTGGATGCCGGGTCAGCGGCTGGTTCGCTGCCGGTGGTGCCGTGGTTGGTGTCGGGGCGGTCGGTGGAGGCTCTGGTCGGTCAGGCGGGTCGGTTGGCCGGTTTCGTCCGGGAGCGGGCCGGGTTGTCGCCGGTGGATGTGGGTTGGTCGTTGGTGACGACTCGGGCGGCGTTGGAGCATCGGGCGGTGGTGTTGGGTGCGACCGGCGGTGACCTGTGTGCGGGGTTGGAGGCGTTGGCCGGTGGTGCTGCCGAGCGGGCCGGCACGCTGGTGGTCGGGCAGGCCGTGTCTGGTCGTCTGGGGTTGGTGTTCACGGGTCAGGGTGCGCAGCGGTCCGGCATGGGTCGGGAACTCTACGATCGGTTTCCGGTGTTCGCGGATGTGTTCGATCGGGTGTGTGGGTTGTTCGAGGGTCGGCTTCCGCGTTCGTTGCGGGAGGTGGTGTTCGCCGGGCCGGGGTCTGATCTGGCGGGTTTGGCGGATCAGACGGTGTTCACGCAGGCGGGGTTGTTCGCGGTGGAGGTGGCGTTGTATGAGTTGTTGTCCTCGTGGGGTGTGACCGGCGACTTTGTGGCCGGGCATTCGATCGGTGAGGTGACGGCGGCGTGGGTGGCGGGGGTGTTGTCGTTGGAGGATGCGTGTGTGTTGGTGGCGGCGCGGGGTTCTTTGATGCAGGGGTTGCCGGCTGGTGGGGGGATGTTGGCGGTGGGTGCTTCTGAGGCCGAGGTGCGTGAGTTGGTCGGTGGTGGTGTGGATGTGGCGGCGGTGAATGGTCCGGCGTCGGTGGTGTTGTCGGGTCTGGTGGAGGATTTGGATCGGGTGGCCCAGTGGTGTGTTGGGCGGGGTTGGCGGGTGAAGCGGTTGTTGGTGAGTCATGGGTTTCATTCGCGGTTGATGGAGCCGATGCTTGAGGAGTTCCGGGCCGCGATTGCGGGTCTGGCCTGGTGTGCGCCGAGGTTGCCGGTGGTGTCGAATCTGACCGGTGGGGTGGCGGATCCGGTGGAGATCGCGGGTCCGGATTATTGGGTGCGGCATGTTCGTGAGGCGGTGCGGTTCGCCGACGGGGTCGCCACGTTGTATGGGCTGGGTGTGACCACGGTTCTGGAGGTGGGTCCGGACGCGACGTTGACGGCGATGGCTGCCGACATTCCGGCTGACCGGGCGGTGCATCTGGTTCCCGTGCTGCGCCGGGACCAGTCGGAGACGACGGCTCTGGTCACCGCCCTGGCTCGACTGCACGTGACCGGCACTGCGGTGGACTGGGCGGGCTGGTTCACCCATACCGGCGGCCAGCCGCGCACTGTCGACCTGCCCACCTACGCCTTCCAACGACAGCGTTACTGGTTGTACGACACGCCGCCGGCCGTCGTCCCCTCCGCAGTGCCCGCGTCGGAGACCGACCAGCGGTTCTGGGCGGCGGTGGAGCAGGAGGATCTGGCCGGGCTGGGGGAGGAGTTCCAGCTCGACGCCGATCAGCCGTTCAGTGCGCTGCTGCCGAAGCTGGCCCGCTGGCGGCGGGAGGGACGGCAGCGTTCCACCGCCGACTCCTGGCGCTACCGGATCGACTGGACGGCCGTACCGGACGCCGAGCCGGCGCTGTCCGGCACGTGGCTGCTGCTGGTGCCGTACCTCGGTCTGGACGGTGCGGTGCTCGCGGCCGTGACCGAAGGACTGACCGCGGCTGGCGGGCAGGTCCGGACGGTGACGCTCGATGGTCCGGCCGACGACCGCGAGCCGGTGGCGAAGGCGCTCCGCGACGTCGGCGAGGTCGCCGGAATCGTCTCGTTGCTGTCGCTCGCCGGTGCGAGCGTCGGTGCGGCGCTGGCAACGGTCCAGGCGTTGGGTGACTGCGGTGTGGGTGCCCGGGTGTGGTGGCTGACCCGGGGTGCGGTCTCCGTCGGGCGCTCCGATGCCGTGCCGGATGCCGTCGGGACTGCGGTGTGGGGTCTCGGTCGGGTGGTGGCGTTGGAGGAGCCGCGTCGGTGGGGCGGTCTGGTGGATCTGCCGCAGGTGGTGGATGGCCGGGTTGTCCGTCGGCTGGCCGGGGTGCTGGCCTCCGGTGTCGAGGACCAGGTGGCGGTGCGGCCGTCGGGGGTGTTCGTCAGGCGGTTGGTGCGTGCGTCGGGTGATCCGGTGCGTCGGGTGTTCGGGTTGTCGGGGACGGTGTTGGTCACCGGTGGTACGGGGGCGCTCGGTTCGCGGGTGGCGGAGTGGGTGGTCGGTGCGGGTGCGGGGCATGTGGTGTTGGCGAGTCGGCAGGGTGGGCGGGCGTCTGGTGTGGTGGAGTTGGTGGAGCGGTTGCGGGTGGCGGGGGCGCGGGTGACTGTGGTCGCGTGTGACGTGGCTGATCGGGCGCAGGTGTCGGCGTTGTTGGAGGGTTTGGCGGGGCAGGGTGACCCGGTCCGCGCCGTCGTGCACGCCGCCGGGGCGGCGCAGTCCGTTCCGCTGGCCGAGATGACCGCCGGGGAACTGGCCGAGGTGCTCCGGGCCAAGGTCGACGGCGCGGTCCACCTGGACGAGTTGTTGCCCGACGGGTTGGACGCGTTCGTGGTGTTCTCCTCGATCGCGGGTGTGTGGGGTTCGGCGGGGCAGGCCGGCTACGCGGCGGCCAACGCGTACCTCGACGGGCTGGTCGCGCGGCGCCGGGCCGGTGGCCGCGCCGGCACCGCAGTGGCCTGGGGCCCCTGGGCCGGTGCCGGCATGGCCCAGGGCGAGCAGCAGGAGCAACTGGCCCGGCGTGGTCTGCCGGCAATGAGGCCCGAGTTGGCGGTCGCCGCGTTGCAGGGTGCCCTGGACCGGGACGACGTCTCGGTGGTCGTCGCCGACGTGGCCTGGGACCGGTTCGCCGCCTCCTTCACCGCCCTGCGCCCCAGCCCGCTGCTCGACGGCATTCCGGAGGCCGGTGCCGCCGGCCAGCCGGAGACGCCAGCGGCGGACACCGGGGCACCGCAGGCTCTGCGGGACCGGCTCACCGCCGCGGGCGAGGCCGAGCGGGAGCGCATCCTGCTCGACCTGGTACGCGGCACCGCGGCCACCGTCCTGGGGCACCGCACCCCGGCGGCGATCCGGGCCGGCCGGGGCTTCCTGGAACTCGGCTTCGACTCGCTCACCGCCGTGGAGCTGCGCAACCGGCTCACCGCCGAGACGGGTCTGACCCTGCCGACGACCCTGGTCTTCGACCACCCGTCGCCGGCGGCGCTCGCCGCGCACCTGCGCGCCGAGTTGGTGCCGCACGCGGCGGCCGGCCCGGTCGTCGCCGAGATCGAGCGGCTCGACCAGCTCCTGCGCGCGGTCCCCGACGACCGGCGCGACGACGCGGAGATCACCCGCCGGCTGGAGGACCTGGTGGCCCGGTGGCGGGGCGGCACGTCCCCCGTGGCAGCCGCTCCGGCACCCGCCGGGGACGAGGGCGACGTAGCCGACGACCTGGCCAGCGCCACCGAGGACGACGTCTTCGACATCATCCAGCGGGAGTTCGGCAAGTCGTGACCATGGTCCGCCCTAGGGGTGCGCCGCGCGCACCTAGGGGTGTGCCACCACCTGACGGGCTCCGTAGGGTCGGAGCCCGTCAGGTGGTCGTCCCCGGCCGGCACGCGGGACGGACGGTGGGGTGCGCGCGGGTGCCCGCAGGTACGGGAGGTTCCGGGTGACCCACGTCCGTCAACTGCTGGCGATCAGCGACCTCCACGTCGTGTACGCGGAGAACCGCGCGATCGTCGAGGGCCTGCGCCCCGGTAACGACGGGGACTGGTTGATCGTCGCCGGTGACGTCGGCGAGTTCGTCGCCGACGTCGAGTGGGCGCTCGGTCTGCTCAGCGAGCGCTTCGCCAAGGTGATCTGGGCACCGGGCAACCACGAGCTGTGGACGCCTCGGGACGACGCCGTGCAGTTGCGTGGCGAGGCGCGTTACCGGCACCTGGTCGAGCTGTGCCGCCGGCTGGGTGTGGTCACACCGGAGGATCCGTACCCGGTGTGGGACACCGACGGCGACCCCGTCCTCGTCGCCCCGCTCTTCGTCGGCTACGACTACACGTGGCGGCCCCCGGGGACGTACACCCGGGAGCAGGCGTTGGCGCTGGCGCACGAGACCGGTGTCGTCTGCACCGACGAGATCCTGCTGCACCCGGACCCGTATCCGAGTCGGGACGCCTGGTGCCGGGCCCGGGTCATCCAGACCGAGCGGCGGCTCGACGCGGAGCGTGGGAGGCTGCCCACCGTCCTGGTCAACCACTACCCGCTGGTCCGTGAGCCGACCCGCATCCTGCGGTTCCCCGAGTTCGCCCAGTGGTGCGGCACCGATCTGACGGCGGACTGGCACCTGCGCTACGAGGCCCGCGTGGCCGTGTACGGGCACCTGCACATCCCCCGCACCACCTGGTACGACGGGGTGCGTTTCGAGGAGGTGTCGGTCGGCTACCCGCGTGAGTGGCGTCGTCGTGCCACCCCTCCCGGCCGGTTGCGGTCCCTCCTGCCGACTCCCGCCGGGTACTCCGCCTGACGGTGCACCGCAAGAGCGTCCGGGAACGTCTCGACCGCCCTCATCCTGCTGTTTTCCGCTGCTCCGATGGCCCGTCCGGCCGGGCTGAATGAGGGGTCCGTAGGGGTTGGGCGGCAGTTCACCGCTCAGTACCGTCCACTCACGTTAGCGGTCGGATACCGGCATCCCCAGGGCGGACGGTGCGGTGGTGTGCGGTTGGTCAGCGGTGAGGGACGGACATTGATGCGGTGAGTGCGCCTCCGCGCCGCCATCGGTCGCTGCCTGTCGAAGATGCCGGGCCGGATCGACGGCTTCCTCAGTGTTCGGCGGAAATCGATCGGTAGCAAGTTCCGGGCGGGTGGGTCATGGCGGACGAAGAGAAGCTCCTCGAACACCTGAAGTGGGTGACCACGGAACTCCGCCAGGCGCACCGGCGCCTGCGGGAACTGGAGGACGCCGAAGCCGAGCCGATCGCCGTCGTGGGCATGGCGTGCCGCTTCCCCGGCGGCGTCAGCTCGCCGGAGGAGCTGTGGGACCTCGTCGCCGCCGGCACGGACGCGACCGGGACGTTCCCCACGGACCGCGGTTGGGACCTGGCCGCGCTGTACGACCCGGACCCGGACCACCCGGGCACCTCGTACAGCGACCGGGGCGGCTTCCTGCGCGACGCCGGTCACTTCGATCCCACCCTGTTCGGCATCTCGCCCCGCGAAGCGCTGGCCATGGATCCCCAGCAGCGGCTGCTGCTGGAGACCACCTGGGAGGTCTTCGAGCGCTCCGGCATCGACGTGGGCACCCTGCGCGGCAGCCGCACCGGGGTGTTCGTCGGCACCGCCGGCCAGGACTACGCGTCCGTGCTGGGTCGCCTGCCGGAGGGCGTCGAGGGGTACGTGCTGACCGGCACCGCCGCGAGCGTCATCTCCGGACGGCTCGCCTACACGTTCGGGCTGGAGGGCCCGGCCGTCACCATCGACACCGCCTGTTCGTCGTCGCTGGTCGCCCTGCACCTGGCCGGTCAGGCCCTGCGGGACGGTGAGTGCACCCTCGCCGTCGCCGGTGGCGTCAGCGTGATGGCCACCCCCGGTGGGTTCGTCGAGTTCTCGCGCCAGCGCGGCCTCGCCTCCGACGGGCGCTGCAAGGCGTTCTCCGCCGACGCGGACGGCACCGGCTGGGCCGAGGGCGTCGGCATGGTGCTCGTGGAGCGGCTTTCCGACGCCCGGCGCAACGGCCACCCCGTGCTCGCCGTCATCCGGGGCAGCGCCGTCAACCAGGACGGGGCCAGCAGCGGCCTCACCGCCCCGAACGGCCCCGCGCAGCAGCGCGTCATCCGGCAGGCCCTCGAGAACGCCCGGCTCACCCCCGCCGACGTCGACGTCGTCGAGGCGCACGGCACCGGCACCCGGCTGGGTGACCCGATCGAGGCCCAGGCCCTGCTCGCCACGTACGGCCGGGAGCGACCCGCCGACCGGCCGCTCTGGCTCGGCTCCCTGAAGTCGAACATCGGGCACACCCAGGCGGCGGCCGGGGTGGCCGGTGTGATCAAGATGGTCATGGCGATGCGGCACGGGCTGCTGCCGGCGACCCTGCACGTGGCCGAGCCCACCCCGCACGTCGACTGGACGGCCGGCGCGGTCTCCCTGCTCGCCGAGGCCCAACCGTGGCCCGAAACGGACGGGCCGCGCCGCGCCGCCGTCTCGTCGTTCGGCATGAGCGGCACCAACGCCCACCTCGTGCTGGAACAGGCCGCCGCGTCCGAACCCCCGACCGACGGTACGCCCGGAGCGCGGACGCTGCCGGCGGCCCCGGTCCTGCTCTCCGCCGCGAATCCCGCCGCGCTCCGCGCGCAGGCCGGCCGCTGGGCGGCCTGGCTGGACAGCGACGCGGACCTGCGCCCCCTGGACGTCGGGTTCGCGTCGGCCACCTCGCGGACCACTCTGGACAGCCGGGCCGTCCTGTCGGCCACCGGCCGCGACGACCTGCTGGCCGGGCTGCGGGCGCTGGCGGCGGGGGAGCCGTCGGGTGTGGTGGTCACCGGTCAGGCGGCCGACAGGGGTCCGCTCGCGGTGCTCTTCTCCGGGCAGGGCGCGCAGCGTGCCGGCATGGGCCGGGAGCTGTACGCGGCGTTCCCGGTGTTCGCCGCCGTCTTCGACGAGGTCTGCGGGCACCTCGACCGGGCCCTGTCGCAGCCCCTGCGGGCGGTGCTGTTCGCCGACGCGGGCTCGCCGGCGGCGGCGCTGCTGGACCGGACGGAGTTCACCCAGGCCGGGCTGTTCGCGGTCGAGGTGGCGCTGTTCCGCCTGGTGGAGTCGTTCGGGATCGTTCCCGACTTCGTAGCCGGCCACTCGGTCGGGGAGATCGTCGCCGCGCACGTGGCGGGGGTGCTGTCCCTGGAGCACGCCTGCGCGCTGGTCGCCGCCCGTGGCCGGTTGATGCAGGCTCTGCCGGCCGGTGGCGGCATGCTCGCGGTGGCCGCGCCGGAGGCCGACGTGGCCGCTTCGATCGAGGGGTCGACCGACCGGGTGGGGATCGCGGCCGTGAACGGCCCGTCGGCGGTCGTCGTGTCGGGTGCCGTCGAAGCGCTGGACGAGGTGGAGCGGGTCTGGCGGGACCGGGGTGTGCGCACCCGCCGGCTCACCGTCAGCCACGCCTTCCACAGCCCGCTGATGGAACCGATGCTGGCGAAGTTCCGGGCGCTGCTGACCCGGCTCACCTTCTCCGCGCCGGTGCTGCCCGTGGTGTCGCACCTGACCGGTGCCCTCGCCGACGGCGACGACCTCCGCACCCCCGACTACTGGGTGCGCCACGTCGTCGACGCGGTCCGGTACGCCGACGGGATCACCGCGCTCCGCGCCGCCGGGGTGGACACGTTCCTGGAGGTCGGCCCGCAGAGCGTCCTGACCGCGATGACCGCCGACGCCCTGCCCGGCGACGACGTCCTCGCCGTCGCCGCCCAGCGCCGGGACCGGTCCGAGGTGATCGGCCTGCTGGGTGCCCTGGCCGAACTGCACGTCCATGGCGTGCCGGTGACCTGGGCGTCGTGGTTCGCCGGTGGTGGTGCGGTGCGGGTGGACCTGCCGACGTACGCGTTTCAGCGGGAGCGGTTCTGGCCGGTGGTGTCGGCGTGGCGGGTGGGTGATGTCTCGGGTGCTGGTCTGGGTGTGGCGGGGCATCCGTTGTTGGGTGCGGCGGTGCGGTTGGCTGGTGATGGTGGGGTGCTGTTGACGGGTCGGTTGTCGGCCTCGACCCACCCGTGGCTGGCCGACCACGTGGTGTCGGGTTCGGTGGTGGTGCCGGGTACGGCGTTTGTGGAGTTGGTGGTGCGGGCTGGTGATGAGGTGGGTGCGTCGCGGGTTCGGGAGTTGACAGTTGCGGCGCCGATGCATCTGCCGGCTGTCGGTGGGGTTCGGGTGCAGGTGCGTGTTGGTGATGCTGATGGTGCCGGTGGTCGGGATGTGGCGGTGTACTCGCAGCTCGACGACGACGTCGACGCCGAGTGGATCCGGCACGCCGAGGGCGTGCTCGAACCCGCGACGGCCGACGAGCCGGTCCTGCCGGTCTGGCCGCCGGCCGGGGCGTCCGAGGTGGAACTCGCCGGCTGGTACCCGACGTTCGCGGAGCACGGCCTGTCGTACGGGCCGGTGTTTCAGGGGTTGCGTCGGGTGTGGTCGGGTGATGGCGAGGTGTTCGCCGAGGTGGTTCTGCCTGATGGTGTGGTGGACGTGTCGGGGTTCGGGGTGCATCCGGCGTTGTTGGATGCGGCGTTGCATCCGATCGGGTTGTTGGATGTGGGGGACGGGTCGTCGGGTCCTCGGGTGCCGTTCGTGTTCGAGGGTGTGCAGGTGTATGCCTCGGGTGCTCGTGTGTTGCGGGTGTGGTTGAGGCGGGTGGGTTCGGGTGTGCGTCTGGTGGCGGTGGACGAGTCGGGTGCGCCGGTGGTGTCGGTGGACTCTCTCGTCCTGCGGGAGATGGGTGCCGCCTCCGCGCCGAGCGCGGTGGACCGTTCCCTGTTCGAGGTCTCCTGGCACGTCGAGGACGTCGCGCCGGTCGCGGCGCTGGTCAGCTCGGCGGTGCTGACGACCGGTGACGCCGCGCTCGGCGTCGACCTGCCCGGGGTGTCGGCGTACGCGGACGTGGCGGCCCTGCTCGCCGCCGTCGAGGCGGGGGAGCCCTCACCGACGTTGCTGCTGCTGCCGACGCGGGACGTCACCGGGGTCCCGGTGCCGGAGGCGGTCCGGGCGTCGACCGTGAACGTCCTGGTGACGGTGCAGGCGTGGCTGGCGGCGGACGCGCTCGCCGACTCCCGGCTGGTGGTGTTCACCCGGGGCGCGATGGCGGTCGGCGACGAGGACCGGGCTGTCGATCCGGCCGGTGCGGCGGTGTGGGGTCTGCTGCGGTCGGCGCAGTCCGAACACCCGGGCCGCATCGTCCTGGTCGACCTGGACGGTGTCCTGGACGTCGACGCCGCTGCGCTGGTCGCGGCGGTGGCCGGCGACCCGACCCCGACCGGCGACCAGCTCGCGATCCGCGGCGGCACCGTCTTCGTACCCCGGTTGACCCGCCTCACCGGCGACGACCTGGTGCCCCCGGCGTCGGGCCTCTGGCACCTCGCGCCGGTCACGCCCGGCACGCTGGACGGCGTCGACCTGGTGCCCGCCCCGGCTCTGCCGCTCGCGCCGGGGCAGGTGCGCATCGCGGTGCGGGCCACAGGCGTGAACTTCCGCGACGTGCTGATCGCGCTCGACATGTACCCGGACCCGGCGGCCCGGATGGGCAGCGAGGGCGCGGGCGTGGTGCTGGAGGTCGGTCCGGACGTCGACGACCTCGTGCCCGGCGACCGGGTCATGGGCATGTTCGAGCCCGGGTTCGGCCCCCAGGTGGTGGCGCAGCGGGAGCGGGTGGCCAGGATCCCCGCCGGCTGGTCGTACGCCCAGGCCGCCTCCGTCCCGCTGGTCTTCCTGACGGCGTTCTACGCGTTGCGCGACCTGGCTGGTCTGCGGGCCGGTGAGTCGGTGCTGGTCCATTCGGGTGCCGGTGGTGTGGGTATGGCGGCGATCCAGCTCGCCCGGCATTTCGGTGCGACGGTGTATGCGACGGCGAGTCCTGGGAAGTGGGGCGTTCTGCGGGAGTTGGGGGTCGCGCCGGAGCGGATCGCGTCGTCGCGGACCACGGAGTTCGAGGGCGTGTTCCTGGCCGCGTCGGGTGGTTCGGGTGTGGACGTGGTGCTCGACGCGCTGGCCGGTGAGTTCGTGGACGCGTCGTTGCGGTTGTTGCCGCGTGGTGGTCGGTTCGTGGAGATGGGCAAGACCGACGTCCGGGACGCCGATGTGGTGGCGGAGCAGTATCCGGGTGTCGCTTATCGGGCGTTCGATCTGAACGAGGCGGGTGGTGTCCGGATCGGGCAGATGCTGGCCGAGTTGTTGGGGTTGTTCGAGCGGGGTGTGCTGCGGCCGTTGCCGATCCGGGTGTGGGATGTGCGGGAGGCGCGGGGGGCGTTGCGGCACATCAGTCAGGCCCGGCACGTGGGCAAGGTGGTGCTCACCGTGCCTGCCCCGGTGGACCCGGAGGGCACGACGCTGGTCACGGGTGCGTCGGGCACTTTGGCGGGTGTGGTGGCGCGGCATCTGGTCGCTACCGGGCAGTCCCGCCGTCTGCTGTTGGTGTCGCGTCGTCTGCCCGCCGAGGGCAGCGACTACGCAGCGTCGGTCGCGGAGCTGACCGGCGCGGGCGCGGTCGTGATGCCGGTGGCTGTGGACGTCGCCGATCCGGCGCAGGTCGCTGCTCTGGTCGCGGGTGTGGACCCGGCGCATCCGTTGACCGCGGTGGTGCACTGCGCGGGGGTCATCGCCGACGCGACGATCACCTCCCTCGACGCGGACGCCGTGGCCACCGTCATGCGGCCGAAGGTGGATGCGGCGTGGGCGTTGCACGAGGCGACGGCGGGGTTGGACCTGTCGGCGTTCGTGATGTTCTCGTCGATCGCGGCGACGCTCGGTTCGCCCGGTCAGGGCAACTACGCGGCGGCGAACGCGTTCCTCGACGCCCTCGCGTCCTACCGGCGGGCGGACGGACTGCCGGCCACCAGTATCGGCTGGGGCATGTGGGCCGCCACCAGCAGCATGACCGCCCACCTCGACCGGGACGACGAGCAGCGGCTGAGCCGGCTCGGCATGACCGGCCTCACCGCCGCCGAGGGCGCCGCCCTGTTCGACGCCGCGACGGCCAGGGCACTGCCGGCGATCGCTGCGGCCCGCCTCCGGATCACCGGGGACGCCGGACAGGTTCCGCCGATCCTGCGGCTGCTCGCCCGATCGGGCGGACGCCGCCAGGCCGGCGGCCCGACCGGCACCGGTGGCTCTTCCTGGCGTGACCGGCTGGTCGGGCTGTCGCAGGACGAGGCCCGTCGGTTGCTTGTGGAGTTGGTCTGTGCCCAGGCGGCGGCGGTGCTGGGGCATGCGTCGGCGCAGGCGGTGCCGGGTGGTCGGGCGTTCAAGGAACTCGGGTTCGACTCGTTGACCTCGGTGGAGCTGCGGAACCGGTTGGCCTCGGTGACCGGGCTGCGGCTTTCCGCGACCCTCGTCTTCGACTACCCGACACCGGCCCGGCTCGCCGAGCACCTGCACGAGCGGCTCGACGAGACCAGCAGCGGCGACCGGCCCGTGGCCCCGACCGCCGGTACGGCGGCCTCCGACGAGCCCATCGCGATCATCGGTATGGCCTGCCGCTACCCGGGTGGGGTGGCGACCCCCGAACAGTTGTGGGCTCTGGTCGCCTCGGGTGGGGACGCGATCGGCGGTTTCCCCACCGACCGGGGTTGGGACCTGGAGACCCTCTACGACCCGGACGCCGACCGGGCGGGGACGTCCACCACCCGGCAGGGTGGCTTCCTGTACGACGCGGCCGAGTTCGATCCGGGTTTCTTCGGCATCTCGCCCCGTGAGGCGCTGGCGATGGATCCGCAGCAGCGGTTGCTGTTGGAGACCTCGTGGGAGGCGTTCGAGTACGCCGGCATAGACCCCACCAGCGGACACGGCACCATCACCGGTGTCTTCATCGGTGCCGCCTCCTCCGGCTACGCCGCCAGCGGCAGCGACGGCCTCGACGGGCTCGAAGGCCACCTGTTGACCGGCACCGCCGGCAGTGTCGCCTCCGGCCGGGTCGCGTACACCTTCGGTCTGGAGGGGCCGGCGGTGACTGTGGACACGGCGTGTTCGTCGTCGCTGGTGGCCCTGCACCTGGCCGCGCAGGCGCTGCGCTCCGGCGAGTGCGAGATGGCCCTCGCCGGTGGCGTGGCGCTGATGGCCGCTCCGGGCATGTTCTCCGAGTTCTCCCGCCAGGGCGGTCTCGCTCCGGATGGTCGGTGCAAGGCGTTCGCCGGGGGTGCGGACGGCACTGGTTGGGGTGAGGGTGTGGGCATGCTCCTGGTGGAGCGGCTGTCAGACGCCCGGCGGCGTGGGCACCGGGTTCTTGCGGTGGTGCGGGGTAGTGCGGTGAACCAGGATGGTGCGTCGAATGGGTTGACGGCGCCGAATGGTCCGTCGCAGCAGCGGGTGATTCGTCAGGCTCTTGCCAACGCGCGGCTGTCGACGGCGGATGTGGATGTTGTCGAAGCGCATGGCACCGGGACCACGCTGGGTGATCCGATCGAGGCGCAGGCGTTGTTGGCGACGTATGGGCAGGGTCGGTCGGGGGGTCGGCCGTTGTTGTTGGGGTCGGTGAAGTCGAATCTTGGTCACACGCAGGCGGCGGCGGGTGTGGCGGGTGTGATCAAGATGGTTATGGCGATGCGGCATGGTCTGGTGCCGGCGTCGTTGCATGTGGATGAGCCGTCGCCGCATGTGGACTGGTCGGCGGGGGCGGTGGCGTTGGCGACGGAGGCGATGCCGTGGCCGGTGGTGGATCGGCCGCGTCGGGCGGCGGTGTCGTCGTTCGGGATCTCCGGCACGAATGCGCACGTGATCATCGAGCAGGCCCGGGTCGACACCCCGACGCCCCGCCCCGAGCGTCCTGCCGCGTTGCCCGGGTTGGTCGCCGTCGACGCCGTACCGCTGCCCGTCTCGGCGCGCAGTGCCCGCGCGCTGCGCGACCAGGCGGCGCGGATCCGCGACCACCTCGCCGAGCACCCGGACCTGGACCTGCTCGACCTCGGGTACTCGCTCGCCACCGGCCGCGCGCACCACCCGTACCGGCAGGTCGTGGTCGCCGCCGACCGCGACGACGCGCTGACCGGGCTCGCCACCCTGGTCGAGGCGGACCACCGCGTCAGCATCGGCGACGGCACGCCCAAGGTCGTCTTCGTCTTCCCCGGCCAGGGCTCCCAGTGGACCGGCATGGCCCTCGACCTCCTCGACTCCTCGCCGGTCTTCCGGAGCCGGATGCGGGAGTGCGCGGCGGAGCTGTCCCGACTGGTCGACTGGTCCGTCGAGGACGTCCTGCGGGGCTCCCCGGGCGCCCCGCCGATGGACCGCGTCGACGTCGTCCAGCCGCTGCTCTTCTCCGTCATGGTCTCCCTCGCCGAGGTGTGGAAGGCCTGCGGCGTCCGGCCGGACGCGGTCATCGGCCACTCGCAGGGTGAGATCGCCGCCGCCTGCGCCGCCGGCGCGCTCACCCTTCCCGACGCCATCCGTCTGGTCGTGGCCCGCAGCCGGGGCCTGCTCGCCATCTCCGGGCTCGGCGGCATGGTCTCCGTGCCGCTCTCTGCCGCCGACACCGGGCAGCTCATCGCGCCCTGGGCGGACACCCTCTCCGTCGCCGCGCTGAACGGGGCAGGCGTCACCGTCGTCTCCGGCGACGCGACGTCCGTCGCCGAACTGCTCGCCACCTGCACGGAGCGCGGCATCCGGGCCCGGCAGATCGCCGTGGACTACGCGTCCCACTGCGGCCACGTCGAAGCGGTCCGTGAGGACTTGGCCGTGGCACTCGGCACGATCGAGTCCCACCCCACCGAGGTTGCCTTCCACTCCACCGTCACCGGCGATCGCGTCGACACCACGGAGCTGGACGCCGACTACTGGTACCGCAACCTGCGCGAGCCGGTCCGCCTCGCTCCCGTCGTCGACGCCCTGATCGCCGCCGGCCACCGGACGTTCGTCGAGGTCAGCCCGCACCCCGTGCTCAAGGTGGTGGTTCAGGACGCGCTCGACCGGGCCGTCGCCGACCCGGCCGGCCAGCACCCGGCCGCCGGGCAGCCCGGCGTCGTGGTCGGCTCCCTGCGCCGCGACGAGAACGGCCCCCGCCAGCTCCTCACCGCTCTCGGCAGCCTGCACACGGCCGGCGTACCCGTCGACTGGGCAGGCGTCTTCGCCGGTGGTGGTGCGGTGCGGGTGGACCTGCCGACGTATGCGTTCCAGCGGGAGCGGTTCTGGCCGGTGGCGGTGGCCTGGCGTGCGGGCGACGTGTCGGGGGTGGGTCTCGCGGCGGCGGGGCATCCGTTGTTGGGTGCGGCTGTCTG
>NZ_JBTMMT010000032.1:0-72359 GCF_055517075.1 Micromonospora sp. DSM 43699 | reverse complement strand
TACGTGGATGCCGGGGCGGCGGGAGGGGTCCGGTTCGCTCTTGCGGATGATCTCGCGGACCACCGGTGGGGTGTCGCCGCGGCCGAGGATCAGGTATCGGAGCAGGTGGGCGATGGGGTTTCCCTCGGACCACTCGAAGTGGGCGTGTGGCCGTACGCCGGTGCCGTCGCGCAGCGCCAGCAGGATCGCGGCGATCGCGTTCGGCACCGCCGGACTGCTGGCCCGCAGCACGCGGAACCCGCCCACCTCGACCCCGTGCACCCACAGCACCTGGCTGAACTCCGACGGATCCACCACGTCGATCTCCAGGAAGAGCACGTCGGAGGCGCCCGGCACCGGGTTCATGCTCCGTTGCGCCCGCTCCTTGACCCGGTACTCCTTGAGCGCACCGGTGGCCCGCTTGTGGGCGATCAGGTGCAGCCGGCCGTCGTGGGCCAACGACTCGGCGACGAACCGCCGGGCCGACTCGTCGAACTCGATCCGCTCGGCCCGCAGCTCGGTGGTCCGGGTGATCCGGGAGACCAGCGAGACCGCGACGATGCCGGCGATGAACAGCCCGGAGATGGCGATCCCGTCCGGCTTCTCGATCACGTTCTCGATCAGCGCGTAGAGCAGCACCGCGGTCAGCACCGTGAAGCCGACCGCGGCGGGCCGGTGGCGCGCCCGCGCCGTCGCGATGGTCACCGCCACCGCTCCGGAGACCATCATCGCCAGGATGCCGGTGGCGTACGCGCCGGCCTGGGCGTTGACGTCCGCCCGGAAGGCGACGGTGATGACGATGCTGATCAGGGTGTAGACCAGGACCACCGGCCGGACCGCCCGACCCCACTCCGGCGCCATCCCGTACGACGGCAGGTAGCGCGGGACGATGTTGATCAGGCCAGCCATCGCCGACGCACCGGCGAACCAGAGGATCAACACGCTGCTGATGTCGTAGACCGTGCCGAACCCCTCGCCGAGGTGGGCGTGGGCCAGCCAGGCCAGTGCCCGCCCGTTCGCCGCGCCACCCGGCTGGAACTCCCGGGGCGGGATCAGCACGGTGGTGACGAACGCGGTGGCCAGCAGGTACACCGACATGATCAGCGCGGCGGCGGTGAGCAGCCGGCGGGTGTTGCGGATCCGCGCCGCCAGCCGCTGCTCGCGGTCCGCGCCCGCCCCGCGGACCAGGGGCATCATGCTCACCCCGGTCTCGAAACCGGACAGGCCGAGGACCAGCAGCGGGAAGGCCAGCACCGCCGGGCCGAGCAGGTCGCCGACGCCGGCGCCCCCGGCGGTCAGGGTGGCCGTCCAGTTCCGCACCGTGCCCGGGTCGGCGGCGATCTCGGCCAGGCCGGCGGCCACGATCACCGCGTTGAGGCCGAGGAAGACCACCACCAGGGGTACGGCCACCAGCACCGCCTCGCTGAAGCCGAGCAGGAACACCCCGCCGAGGACGAGCAGCAGCGCCACAGTCACCAGCACGGCGACCCCGGTGCCGTGCGGTGCCGACGACGGCAGGTAGGGGTTCTCCAGCAGGTGCACCGTCGCGTCGGCGGCGGACAGCGTGATCGTGATGATCCACGAGGTGGCGACGAAACCGAGCAGCACCAGCACGAAGAGCTTGCCCCGCCAGAACGGCAGCAGCCGCTCCAGCATCGCCACCGAACCCTGCCCGTGCGGGCTCTCCCGGGCGACCCGCCGGTACATCGGCAGCATCCCGCACAGGGTGAGCGCCACGATCAGCAGGGTGGCCAGCGGGGAGAGCGCCCCGGCTGCCAGCGCCGCGATACCCGGCAGGTAGGACAGGGTCGAGAAGTAGTCGACCCCGGTCAGGCACATCACCTGCCACCAGGGGTGCCGCCGCTGGCTGCCCTCCTCGGTCTCGGGGCCGACCGGTTGCACCCGGTACGCGAAGAGCCACCGGCGCAGCGCGCCACCGGGCCGCGCCGGCCGGGCATGGCTCTCCACGCACTCCGGCAACCGCACCGGTCCCGGTCGGGTGCGCTCACCCTGCCCGGCGTCCCGGGCCTCGCGCAGCGCCCGCCCGTGACCCGACGGCGGGGCACTCCCCCGTCGTTCCCGGGTCCGCCGTTCCCGCGCGCCGTCCCGCCCGTCCGCCATCCCCCGACCGCCCTCGTAGCCCCTCTCCCGACGGTAGGCGCTGAACGTGGTCGCCCCGGCCGGAACACGGGAAGCCAGACGCCCGCCCCCGGCGGAACGGTCGGTCGGGAAGCGGGCAGCGCGGGCCGTCAGGTGGGGCGGGGGCCGTCCGGCGGTGTGGTGGGCAGGGCCGCCAGCAGGGCATCGGGGTCGGCAACCGTCACCGTGGCCGCCGGATGGCGCAGCCACCGGCCGGGGGCCAGCCCCGGCACCGGCGAGCCGAAACGCAGGCACACCCCGGCCGTGGTGTCGGTCCCGAAGGTCACCCCACGATCGGCAAGCGACAGGTGCGGCCCGACCACCCGCCACCAGCGGTACGGCCCACCGGGCTGGACACCGACCACGTTCGTCCGCGCGGTACGCAGCCGCCAGGGGCCGAACCGGATCGCCACCGTCTCGTCGTCGACCACCACGGCGCAGGTCTGCGGCCGGATGCCGAGCAGCGCCAGCGGCACCCGGAACGTCGGGTCGAACCGGAACGCGAACCGGTGTACGGGCATGACCGCCGGGTACCCGGAGCGCGCCGCGCGACACCCGCCCGGACGAACGACGCCTGTGGGTCATGGCGCGGGTCGGTGCCGACGGCGTCGAACGCCCCGGACGGGCCGGTGCCCGGACGGGCCACGTACCCGATCCGACCGGGTGCCGGTGGGACGCGGTATCAGGTCAGGGCGCGGGTCCAGTCGTCGACGTGTGCGCTCAGGTGATCGGCGACCGACCGCCAGTAGGGGCCGTCCTCGGCGTGGATCCGGGCCCAGGGCTGCACCCCACGCCGGGCACCGTCACGCAGCAGGTCGTACATGGCGCGGGCGCGGGGGCCGAGGGTCGCGGCGAGCGCGGGACGCTCCGCCGCCGGCAGGCCGTACCCGTCGACCAGGACGCGCAGCCGGTGGGCCGACTCCGGCACCGGCCGGTCGGGGCGCATCCCGGTCATCGCCTGGGCGGCGTACGCCAGCTCCCACCGGCGGGTGCCGGGGCCGGCGCCGTCCCAGTCGATCAACACCCAGCCGCGCGGAGCCCGGACCAGGTTCCACGGTGCCGCGTCGTGGTGGCAGAGCAGGTCCGTGCCGTCGGGGCGGATCGGCACCTGCCAGCGGGCCGACATCGGGGGCACGAAGTCCACGACCGCGTGGTGCAGGTCGGCCAGCAGCCGGCCGATCGAGGCCAGCTCCGCCGTCGGGTACAGGCCGGAGGGGTGACCAAGCTCCCCCGGCACGTACTCCAGCACCTGGCGGCCCTGGTCGTCGCGACCCAGCGGGCGGGGCGCACCGTCGAAGCCGACGTCGTGCAGGTGGGTCAGCAGGGCGTCGACGGCATCGGTCCACGGGCCGACCGGCCGGCGGACGGTGTCACCGACCCGGACCACGCCGGTGGTGACGTTGCCGGGCAGCGGCTGTTCGTCGGGGCGCATCCCGCCATCCTGGCCGAACGGACGCGTCCCCGCGCGCCGGTTTCCCGGCGCGCGGGGACCCCCCCCCGTCCCGGCTGCTACTGCAGGAACGCCCCCAGCGGTGACAGCAGCAGCCGGCCGAGCGCCGCGGCATTGTCGTCCAGCCGGGTGCGCTCGCCGTCTCGGGCCTGCGGGTCGTGCCGGCAACGCCAGATCTTCTGCGCGTTACGCCAGGCCACGTCCCTGGTGTACTCGACCAGTTCGCCCTGGTACCAGTCGTCGATGTCGCCGTTGAGCATGTCGAGCAGCAGTTGCCACCGCTCCAGGTAGCCCCGCCGCAGCGACGGGATCTTGTCGGCGAAGATGTCGTTGATCTTCAGGTAGTCGCGGTGCTGCTCGGTGCCGTCCACCGGCTCGGACTCCAGGTGGTCGAACGTGGTCACCAGGGCGAACGGCAGGTCGAAGTTGATGTGCGCGTTCACCCCCGCCGCCGCCGACGGCAACGGCCGGGCGTCCGGGCCGCGCATCCGCTTGAACAGGCAGGACCAGGCGCGCGGGGTGGTCGGGCTCGACTCGGTCCACAACCGCATCGCGTCGAAGTAGCGGGCGGCGAACTCCACGTCCAGCCGGGACAGGAACACCGGGTCGGCGAAGTAGTCGTCGTAGAGCCCCTCCAACACCCGGCTGGTGATGGTCAGGTAGAGCCGGTTGAAGTCGGCCAGCGGGCAGCTCTGCTGCAGCGGTGGCAGCCGGACCAGCAGGTCCTGGAGCTTGGTCAGGTGGTCGACCACCGCCGGCACGTCCTCCGGGTGGTCGGCGAGCAGGTCGACGATATCCGCGTGGACGGGGCCCCAGACCGGTTCCCTCATGTCTCCTCCACAGTGGTCGGGGCAGCGCCGCGCCGTCGTTGTCGATAGACAGCCTGTCAGCGTCGGTGTGGCACCGGATCAGTAGAACGACGTATTCGCCGCCGCGCCTGACGTACGCTCACTCGCCCCGGTTACGCAGGTGGATGGCGCTGGCCTGGACCCGGGTCCGGACCTGGAGCTTGTCGAAGATGTGCGACACGTGTACGCCGATGGTCCGTTCACTGATGAACAACAGCTGGCCGATCTCCCGGTTGGTCAGCCCTTCGGCCACCGCGGCGAGCACCTCACGTTCCCGCGCGGTCAGCATCGCCAGTTCGTCCACGTCCGGGCCGACGGGGGCGGCGGCCCGGTCCGCCCCGACCGGGCGGGCCGGTCCTGCCTCCGCTGAGCGCCCGTTGCCCGCCCGGGAACGCGGGACGCGGGCCGGCCGCGCGGGCGGGGTGCGATCGGTCAACTCCACCCGGGCCCGTCCGGCCAGCGTCCTGATCTCGCTGGTCAGTGGCACCGCACCCAGGCTCGACGCCATCTCGTGCGCCTCCCGCAGCAGGGTGCCCACCGTACTGCGGCGGCCACGGCGGGCCAGCAACGCCTCGGCCTGGCGCAGCCGCGAGTAGGCCGCCGGATAGGGGTGGTGCCGCCTGTCCCACTGGATCGCAGACCGGGCCCAGGCGTCCGGGTCGCCCCGACCGTCGAGCCGGGTCAACTCGGCCCGGCTCAGCGCCAGGAAGCCCTCGGCGTTGAGCCGGACCGGCCCGGCCGCCGTCGCGCCCTTGCTGGCCACCCGCTCGAGCGCGTCGCGCAGCCGGCGGACCGCCGTGGGGTCCACCGCGACGGTACGACTGGCGTGCGCCTCGGCCTCGGCCCGCAGCCCGTGCCAGGCCAGCGTGCCCAGCAGCACCACGTCGTCGGAGCGGCTCTCGGTCAGGCCCCGCTGTACCGCCTGCCGGGCCACGTCGTGCCGGCCCTGCCACATCGCCAGTCCGGCGCGCAGGATCAGCATCGGCAGCACGTGTCGGGGTGCGCCACCACCGGCGAGCATGGTCGCCACCGCCTCCAGGTCCCGGTCGGACGCCTCGACGTCGCCGTATCCGACGGAGAGCCGGCAGCGGGCCAGCAGCAGCTCCACCGCGTCGGCGCCGGACGGGCGGTGCCGCAGTGCCGCCGCGACCACCTTCTCCGCCTCCGCCCACTGCCCGACCCGGAACAGCCCGTTGGTGGCGATGGCCAGCAGCCGGGTCTCGTAGGTACGGCCCAACCCCAGCTCGGCGACCCGTTCGGCACCCCGGCGGGCCACCACCACCCCCTCCTCCAGGATGTTCAGCGGCCCGGTCATCAGCTCCGCCAGATGCAGGTACGCGCAGGCCACGTCCTCCGGGCCACCGGAACGCTCGGCGGTCTCCAGGGCCCGGCGGACCACGGCCAGGCCCGCGTCCGGGTCCTCCAGGAACGCCTCGCTGAAGCCCAGCGCGGAGCTGGCCAGCACCACTTCGGTGGTGCTGCCGTCGACCGTCGCGGCCAGGTCCAGCGCCTCCCGGGCGCGCTGCCCGGCGTCGGCGTACCGGCCCAGGTGCAGCAACAGCTCCGCCAGCCGGGCGGCGGCGGTGGCCCGTTCCCGGCTGGTGCAGTCGGCGGCTTCCAGCACGCTGCGGTATTCCGCCTCGGCGGGGGCGGACCGGCCCGCCGCAGCGAGGTAGCGGGCCCGTTGGATGCGCCACCCGCAGGACGGATCGAGCGGCTCGCCTCCGGTCAGTTCGGCCAGCAGGGACAGGGCACGGGCGTGCTCACCGCTCTGGTGGGCGGTCTCGGCGGCGCGTTCCAGCAGCGCCGCCCGGTCCACCTCCGGCGGTACGCCCGCCGGGCCACGGGCCGGGGTCGCGGCCAGTTGCAAGGCCACCGACCAGTGCCGATGTGCCTCGGCGAAGCCGTGCAGCCGTTCGGCCTCCCTGGCGGCGGCCATCGCCGCCGGCAGGGCCCGCCCCGGTTCGCCGGCCAACCGCCAGTGGTGCGCCAGGCGAGCCTGGTGCAGCTGCGCCGGGGCCCGGGTGAGCGCCTCGGCGTAGCGGCGGTGCAGGCCGGCGCGCTCCGCCGGGAGCAGTTCGTGGGCGAGCACCTCGGCGACCAGCCGGTGTCGTAACCGGTAACCGTCGTCCGCGCCGACCAGCAGCCGGTGGGCCACCGCCTCCCGAAGTGCCTCGATCAGCTCCGCCTCGGGCAGGCCGAGCACCTCGGCGAGCAACCAGTGCTCGACCGGTTCGACACCGACGGCCACCGCGTGCACCGCCGCATGCGCGGGCCGGGGCAACGCGTCCACCCGGGACAGGAAGATCTCACGCAGCGTGTCGGACAGCCCGTCGCGGCCGTCGCGCAGGTCACGGGCGAGTTCCTCGACCACGAACGGGTTGCCGCCACTGCGCTGCCAGATCTGGTCGGCGGCCTCCGACGTCAGCGGCGTACCGACGATCTCGGCGGCCAACAGGTCGGTGTCGGCCCGGTCGAGCGGGGCCAGATCGAGCACCTGCACCGACCGTAGCCGGCGCAGCTCGGTGAGCACCCGACGCAGCGGGTGGGCACCCTGCAGGGACTCGGCCCGGACCGCCGCCAGCACCGACAGTTGCAGGTCACCCAGGCCGGCGAGCAGATAGAGCAGCAGTTGCCGGGTGGTCCGGTCCACCCACTGGAGATCGTCGAGGACGAGCACCAACGGGCGCCCCTCGGCGATCATGCCCAGCCCCCGGGAGACCCGCTCCAGCAGCGCCCCGGCGCTGTCCGCGCCCGCGGTCTCCTCGACGAAGGTACGTAACAGGCTGCGCACCGCCGACGAGGTCCGGGCCTGACCGGTGGCGAGGTCGGCGTCGTAGCGGCGCAGCGCCTGGAGCACCGGGTGCAGTGGGGAGGCGTCGCCGATGTCCAGGCAGGAGCCGGTGAGCACCACCGCCCCGGCGGCCCGCAGCCGTGCCGCGGCCTCGCTGAGCAGCCGGGTCTTGCCCACCCCGCTCTCACCGGTGACGAAGACCGCGGCGGTCTGCCCGGGGTCGATGTCGTGGTGGAGCGCGGCGCACAGCACCGTCAGCTGGTCGGCGCGGCCGACGAGCGGTGCGTCCACATCGCTGACCATGCCCGCAGCCTAGTCACAGGTCCCCGCACCCTTCTACGGGCTTAATACGTCACCGGTACCTCTCGCGTCGACATTGCGACTAAAGGTGGCGCCCGGCCGACATACGTCGTTCGGCAGATCCCCCGTCGGTCCGGTGGTGGGAGTCTCCGAACGTCGGAGACACCACTGCGGGGGAAGGGTGGGTGGGATGCCACTGTCCACGGTCGGCACCGGTCGGAAAGACGTCACCACGACGCCCTGGCCGGTGCCGCAGGAACGACGCACGCTGACCGTGCTCTTCGCCGACATCGTCGGCTCGACCGCACTGACCGAACGGCTCGACCCGGAGGACGTCCGGGCGGTGCAGTTCGCCTACTTCGACATCGTGGCGGGG
The DNA here is from genome assembly GCF_055517075.1 of Micromonospora sp. DSM 43699. NCBI lineage: Bacteria > Bacillati > Actinomycetota > Actinomycetes > Micromonosporales > Micromonosporaceae > Micromonospora > Micromonospora sp. DSM 43699. The sequence continues at coordinate 64,473 of NZ_JBTMMT010000032.1, read as the reverse complement.
GTACTACGCCGCTGGCAGGGCACGGTGGAGAAGTACGTCGGCGACGCGGTGATGGCGTTGTTCGGGGCACGTACCTCCGACGGGCTGGACGGCTACCGGGCCGTGCGGGCCGCCCTGGAGATCCAGGCCGCGCTGGAGCGGCGGGTGTTGCCCGGCGGGGTCACGCTGCGGGTCCGGGTCGGCGTCGCCACCGGTGAGGCGGTGGTCGACCTGGCCGCCGTCCGCGACGGCGGCCACGGCATGGCCTCCGGCGCGGTCCTCACCACCGCCGCCCGTATCCAGGAGTACGCCCCGGCGGGTGGGGTGGTCGTCTGCGCCGCCACCCACCGGGCCACCGCCGGCCTGGTCGACCAGCACGCCCTCGCCCCGGCCAGCCTCACCGGCAAGGCGTTGCCTGTCGACGTCTGGCGGGTCACCCGCACGACACATCCGCGCCCGACCCACCACCACGGCCCGCTGATCGGCCGACGCCGAGAGGTCGCCACCGCGCACGACCAGCTCACCCGGGCGGCCCGGGAACACCGTCCACGGTGGGTGGCCCTGGTCGGCCCGGACGGCATCGGTCGCAGCCGGCTGCTGGCCGAGCTACGCCACCGGCTACCGGAGGTCGACGGCACACCGGTGCGCTGGGCGGTGGCGCACTGCCCGCCGTACCCGGAGCGGGTGTACGGGCCGGTCGCGGAGTTGCTGCGGGACGTGGCGGGACTGGCCGCCACCGACCCGGCGGAGGCGGTCCACGCCCGGCTGGCCGCCCTGGTCGACGGTCTGGTCCCACCACACCAGCTCGCGGCGACGGTGGCGGCGCTGGCCGCGCTGCTGGCCGCCCCGGACCGCTCGGCGGTCACCGGTGCGGCGTCGGTGCGCCGGGTACTGCTCGCTTTGGCGGCCCGCCGCCCGGTGGTGGTCGGCGTGGACGACCTGGACCGGGCCGCCCCCGAACTGGGGCACTTCCTGCACTCGCTGTTCGCCGCCGCGACCGCCCGGGGGCTGCCGTTGGCGGTGCTGGCCACCCACCGGCCGGACCACACGGACCCGCTGCCCGTGCCGGCGCACCACCACCCGGTGAAGCTGCCGCCGTTGAGCACCATCCACACCGGCCGGTTGCTGCGCCGCCTGCTCGCCCACGCCGGCCAGCCGGTGGCGGACGTCGCCCGGCTGGTGCCACTGGTCGCCGGCCGCCCCGGCTACGCCACCGCCTACGTCGACGCCGCACCGCGGCCCGACGGCGACGCCGCACCGCGGCCCGACGGCGACGCGACGACGCGGACCACGTCGCACCGGTCGGCCGAGCCGGCGCTGCCCGAGTCGCTCCGCCGGCGCGCCGCCGCGCGGCTGGACCGGTGCGACGGCCCGCACCGGGCGGTACTGATGGCCGCCGCGACGATCGACGGTGAATTCACCGCGTCGACCGTGGCCGGGCTGCTCGACTGGACACCCGGACGGACGGCGGACGCCCTGCGCCGGCTCACCTGCGCCGGTCTGGTCCAGCCCGGTCCGCGTGGCGGGCACGTCATCGCCGACCCGGCCCTGCGCCGCTGCGCGTACGACCGGCTGCCCCGGACGTTGCGCGCCGACTTCGCCCGACGCACCGGGTCCACCCGCCCGGCCGCTCCCACCCGGCAGGTCGAGCCCGGCCGGCAGGTCGAGCCCGTCCGTCGGGCTGGGAGCGGCCAGCCGGCCCGGACCGGCCGGTCGACCATGTCCATCCGGCCGACAGGGGCGACCGTGACCACGGCCCCCGAACCGCAACCGGCCACGGGCAGTGCGGCGAGCGGCCGGGGACCGGATCTCAGGCGGAACGGTCCGGGTCCGGCTTCCGGAGCCGGGCGGACCCGGGTCGGGCCGACGCCGGTCGACCGGCGGGCGGGGGCGTTCGACGGCCACGGTCCACGGCCGGTCGACACCGACGTCCCTCGCACGGGAGCCACCGTCGTGCCGCTGCCGTCCCCTGGCGTCGCTGTTCCGACGTCCCGCAGGGCCGCTGTTCCGACCGGTGCCCGGCCGGGGACCGGTGGCCGGCGACGACGTGGGGAGGGGATGCCGCACCCCGCCGTACCGTTACCGGCACGGGCCGCCTGACGGTCGGCCCGCCCACCGCATCCTGTGGAGCAGGCGCCGCGCGCCGGGCACGGCGTCGTGCTGCCGTTCGCGTCCCGCCGGCCGACGCGTGCCAGCCGACCGACGCCTACCAGCCGGTCGACGCGTCCCAGCCGCCGTCCGTCAGCGGGCCGCGCCGGTGGCCGGTGAGGACAGGTCGGCGCGCATGGCGCGTACCGCCTCGCCAGCGTAGAGGCACGCGGCCCGGTGGCCCGGGGTCACCTCGATGGCGGGCGGATCGGTCTCGGCGCAGGCGGGACGGGCCTGCGGGCAGCGGGTCCGGAACCGACAGCCGCTCGGCGGGTCGGTCGGGCTGGGCAGCTCACCGCTGAGGATGATCCGCCGCCGGTCGCGCTCCACCCGGGGGTCGGCCACCGGGATCGCCGACAGCAACGCCGCCGTGTACGGGTGGGCCGGCTCCCGCCAGAGCTGCGCCGGGGTGCCCGTCTCCACGATCCGCCCCAGGTACATCACCGCGATCCGGTCACTCAGGTGCTCCACCGCGGCCAGGTCGTGCGCGATGAACAGGTAGGTCAGCCCGAGGTCCCGTTGCAGCCGGCGCAGCAGGTTCATGATCTGCGCCTGCACGCTCAGGTCGAGCGACGCGATCGGTTCGTCGAGGACGATCAGCTCGGGCTCACCGGCCAGCGCGCGGGCGATCCCCACCCGCTGGCGTTGGCCGCCGGAGAGCTCGTGCGGGTGCCGACCGGCCAGCTCCGGTCGCAGGCCCACCAGGTCGAGCAGCTCGGCGACCCGACGTCGGCGGGCCTCGGCGGAACCCGCCAGCCGGTGCACGACGAGCGGTTCGGCGATACTCGCGCCGACGGTACGCCGCGGGTCGAGCGACGCCTGTGGGTCCTGGAACACCATGGCCACCCGCCGGCGCAGCCCGCGCAGCCGACGACGTGACCAGCCGGTGACGTCCTGTCCGCCGACGGTGATCCGGCCGGCGGTCGGATCGACAAGTCGCAGCAGCGCCAGCCCGGTGGTCGACTTGCCGCTGCCGGACTCCCCCACCAGGCCCAGGGTCTCGCCCGCCCGCACGGTCAGCGACACCCCGTCCACCGCGCGCACCGGCGGGCCGCCGGGGCTGGGAAACCAGACCGTGAGGTCGTCGAGTTCGGCGACGGTTCCCGTACTCATCGGTCCTCCGGGGTGGGCTGGTGGCGGTCCTCGCCGGCGGGCGGGTCACCGGCGGGCCGGCCGTCGGTGGGACGGTGCTCGCCGATGGCGGGATGTTCGCCGATGGCGGGATGTTCGCCGATGGCGGGATAGAAGGTGCGGACCCGGTGGTCAGGCGCGATCGGGGTCAGCGGTGGCAGCTCGTGCGCGCAGCGGGCGTCGCCGCGTACCGGGCAGCGGGGCCAGAACGCGCAGCCCGCCGGCAGGTCGAGCGGGCTCGGCGGGGCGCCGGGGATCGCCGCCAGCTCCTCCCCGGCCGCGCCGGGCCGGGGCCGGGCGGCCAGCAGGGCCCGGGTGTACGGGTGCCCCGGCGTGACGAAGACCGCGTCGACCGGCCCCTGCTCGACGATCCGCCCGCCGTACATCACCGCGACGGTGTCGGCGATCCCGGCCACCACGCCGAGGTCGTGGGTGATCCAGACGACCGCCATGCCGAGTCGGCGACGCAGGTCGGCCACGAGTTCGACGATCTGCGCCTGGGTGGTGACGTCCAACGCGGTGGTCGGTTCGTCGGCGATCAGCAGTTCCGGCTCGCAGGCCAGCGCCATCGCGATGACGACGCGTTGGCGCATCCCGCCGGAGAACTGGTGCGGGTGGGCGTCCACCCGGCGGTCGGGTGCCGGGATGCCGACCAGGTCGAGCAGCTCGACGGCGCGGGACCGGGCCTGCCGCCGGTTCATCCCGAGGTGTTCCTCGCACGCCTCGGCGACCTGGCGACCGACGGTCAGCACCGGGTTGAGGGTGGTCATCGGGTCCTGGAAGACGAACCCGACGTGTCGGCCCCGCCACCGCCGACGGTCCGCCTCGGACATGGCGGTCAACTCCCGGCCGAGCAGCCGGACCCGGCCGGTGACCGTGGCCGAGCGCGGTGCCAGGCCGGTGGCGGCGAGCACGGTCATGCTCTTGCCGCTGCCGGACTCGCCGACCAGGGCGAGGGTCCGGCCGGGGGCCACCGACCAGTCGACCCCGGCGACCGCCCGCGCCGGGCCGTTGCGGGTGCCGAGGGTGACCGTCAGGTCGGCGATGTCCAGCACCGGTCCGCCACCGGATGCCGCACCCGCGACCCGGGGCGACGGTACGACGTGCTCGCTCATCGGGTGCTCCTCCGGGCCTCGCTGACGGTGAGCTGGCGCGGGTCGAGCACGTCCCGCAGCGCGTCACCGACCAGGTTGAAGGCGAGCACGGTCAGGAAGATCGCCGCACCGGGGAAGAACCCCAGCCACCAGGCGTCGGTGACGAACCCGCGCCCGTCGTAGAGCATCCGGCCCCAGGCCGGCGCGGGTGGCTGGACGCCCAACCCGAGGAAGGACAGCGCCGCCTCGGACAGGATCGCGAAGGCCAGCGACAGCGAGGTCTGGACGATCAGCGGGGCGGCGATGTTGGGCAGCACGTGCCGGCGCAGGATGCGCAGGTCGGAGGTGCCGATGGAGACGGCGGCCCGGACGAAGACCTGTTCCCGGACGGCGAGCACGCTGGCCCGGGTGACCCGGGCGAAGATCGGGGTGTAGACCACCCCGATGGCGACCATGGCGGTGACCAGCCCCGGGCCGAGCACCGCGACGATCGCCACGGCGAGCAGCAGCACCGGGAACGCGAAGAGCACGTCCATGCCGCGCATCAGGATGTTGTCCGCCCAGCCGCCGTACCAGCCGGCGAGCAGGCCGACGGTGACCCCGACGGCCAGCGCGATGCCGACGCTGACCAGGCCCACCTGCAACGACACCCGGGCCGCCACCAGCACCCGGCTGAGCACGTCACGGCCCAACTCGTCGGTGCCGAACGGGTGTGCGCCGCTGGGTGGGCGGAGCATCTGGTCGACGTCCACGTCGTTGGTGCCGGCCGGCGCGAGCCACTGCCCGGCCAGCCCGACGACCAGCAGCACCAGCAGGACCACCGTACCGGCGACGGCCGGCGGGTCGTGCCGCAGCGCGGTCAGCGTCCGCCGCAGGGTGCCCGCCTCGGCGGCCCGCCGGGGCGGGTGCTCGTCGGTCGGCGGAGGGTCGACGCGCGGCGGCGGGTGCGGCGTGCTGGCGGCGGTCGACGTCCGGTCTCCAGGCGTGCTCATCGCAGCCTGATCCTCGGGTCGAGGCGGGCGTAGAGGACGTCCACCAGCAGGTTCATCAGCAGGAAGAGGCTGGCCACGAAGAGCACCGCACCCTGGAGCACCGGGTAGTCCCGGGCCTGGACGGCGTCGTAGGTGAGCCGGCCGACGCCGGGCCAGGCGAACAGCACCTCGATCACGATCACCCCGCCGACCAGGCTGGCCAGCTGCACCGCCACCACGGTGACCACCGGGATCAGCGCGTTGCGCAGTACGTGCCGGACCACCACCACCCGGCGGCGCAACCCCTTGGCCTCGGCGGTGCGGACGTAGTCCTCGGCGAGCACTTCGAGCACCGAGGAGCGGATGAACCGGGTGAGGATGGAGGCGGTGACCAGCCCGACGGCGGCGGCGGGCAGCGCCACGTGGGACGCCCAGCCGGCCGGGTCGTCGGTGAGCGCCACGTAGCCCGACGGTGGTAGCCAGCCGAGCACCCCGGCGAAGAGCAGGATGCCCATGATGCCCATCCAGAAATCCGGGACGGAGACCCCGAACTGGCTGAACACCCGGGCGGCGTGGTCGACGAACGAGCCGCTGCGCACCGCGGAGAGCACCCCGAGCGGGAAGGCGACGAGCAGGGCGAGCAGCACCGCGGTCACCGCCAGTGACAGGGTCGCGGGAAGCCGTTCCAGCACGATCGAGGTGACCGGCTGCCCGCTGCGGAAGCTGACCCCCAGGTCACCGGTGAGCGCGTGCCCGACATAGCTGAGGTACTGCACCACCAGCGGCCGGTCCAGCCCCGCGCGCTCCCGCAGCGCGTCGTAGGTCTGCTGGTCGAAGCGGGTGCCGAGGGAGACCCGGACCGGGTCGCCGGGGACCAGTTGCAGCAGCAGGAAGACCACCAGGGTCACCCCGAGCAGGACGACGACAGACTGGAGCAGCCGTCGCAGGACGAAGCGTCCCATGCCGCCCCCTCAGCGAGCCAGGGCGACGTCGCGGAACCGGATCGCCCGGTCGGTGCGGACCTGGTAGCCGGTGACCTTCTTGGACCAGCCCTGCACCACGTCCGGGTTGTAGAGGTAGATGTAGCTGGCGTCGTCGACGATCTGCTTCGCCGCCCGCTCGTACGTCTGCTTGCGGACCCCCTCGTCGGTCTGGATGCGGGCCTGGTCGAGCAGGGTGTCCACGGCGGAATTGCTGTACTTGTGGAAGTTGAACGTGCCGCCGGTGCGGTGCTGGGCGTAGTAGAACTCGTCCGGGTCGATGTTGCCCAGCCAGCCGAGCAGGAACCCGCCGAAGTTCCCCTTGCCCTGCTCGTCGAGCCACTGGGCGAAGTCGAGGGTACGGATCTTCACGGTGATCCCGACGTCCTTCAACTGGGCGGCGATCACCTGGGCGGCGGTGACCGTCTCCGGGTATTCGCTCGTCACCATCAGGTCCATGGTGAGGCCCTTGACACCGGCCTGGCCGAGCAGTTGCCGGGCCTGGTCCGGGTCGTGCCGGTACGGCGAGTAGTCGTAGTACCAGGAGCTGCCCTTGGGGATGGCTGTCTGGTTTGCGGTGGCCTGCCCGAACTTGGCGGCCTTGGTGATCGCCTCCCGGTCCAGCGCGAACGCGACGGCCCGCCGGACGTTCACGTCGTCGTACGGCTTGCGCCCCTCGTTGAGGGCCAGGTACCAGTAGTCGGTCGAGGGGGTGGTGGACACCGCCACCTCACCGGCCTCCTTGAGCGCCGGCACCTGCTGCGGCGGCAGGTTGTCGGTCCACTGCACCTCGCCGCCGCGCAGGTTCTGCAGGGCCACCGTCGGGTCCTTGACGAAGGTGAAGGTGACCCCGTCGAGCTTGGGCTTCGCCCCCCAGTAGGCGTCGTTGCGGGTCAGCTTGATGTTGTCGCCGGAGGTGTAGCCGGCCACCGTGAACGGGCCGCTGCCCACCGGCCTGGTCTTGATCGCGCCGGACTCCACGTTGGACTTCTCGACGATGGCGACGCCCTTGAAGCCGCCGAGGTTGGCCAGCAGGTTGGGCGTCGGCGCGGTCAGCGTGACCACCACCGTGGCCGGGTCGGGCGCGGTCACCGACTTGACGGTGGCGAACTTGTACGACGCGTTCAGCTTCTCCTTGATGATCCGCTGATACGAGTAGACGACGTCCTCCGAGGTCAACGGCGACCCGTCGGAGAACTTCACCCCCTCGCGGAGAGTGAACGTCCAGCTGAGCTGGTCGCTGCTGGTGGTCCACTTCGTGGCCAGCGCCGGGCCCATCTTCAGGTCGGCGTCCGGCTCGACGAGGGTGTCGTAGACGTTCTCCAGCACCTCGAAGCTGTAGTAGGCCGAGGTCTTGTGCGGATCGAGCTGGTCCGGTTCGCCGCCGATGGCGGCGGTGAGCGTGCCGCCGGCCGACCCACCGGCGGTGGAGCCGCCACCGTCGACGTCGACGCTCTCGCCCGCGCTGCACCCGGCCAGGCCGGTCAGGACGACGGCGAGTGCTCCCGCGGCGATCCTCGATCTGGTCATGGACACGGTCATCCTCCGTCGCCTGGCAGATCAAAAACGCGAGTCTTCTCCGCCAAGCGGGGCAATGTCAATGAAATCAGTGCAATTCCTCGATTGTCGCGCTGCGGCGCGTGCCGCCGGCCGTCGCGCGTGGAACGTGCCCCGCCAGCATCGCGCGTGGAACGTGCCCGCCAGCATCCCGCATGGAACGTGCACAGCGGACACCCCGCTACTCTTTCCCGCAGCACGACGGTCAAACCTCACCCCCGCGACGGGGCACGGACCCCTCGCCGACCGGCCGGTCGAGGGTGCGGCTGCGTCCCCGGAACTCGGCCACCACCTCGTCGCCCCGGGTGACGGTCACGTCGTAGATGCCGCTGCGGCCGTACCGGACGCGTTCGCTGGCGTACGCGGTCAGCAGGTCGCCCTCGCGGACGGGGCGCAGGAAGCTGATCTCGCCGCCGGCCGCGACGGTGGCCGGGCCGTGGGTGTTGCAGGCCAGCGCGAAGGCGGTGTCGGCGAGCAGGAAGACGAAACCACCGTGGCCGATCCGGTGCCCGTTGACCATCCCGGCGGTCACCCGCATCCGGGCCACCGCCGCACCGCCGCCGGCCGAGACCAGCTCGATGCCGAGGCCCCGGGACGCCACGTCGGCGTCGAACATGTCATGGGCGGCCGTCCGGCCCGTCCCGCCACCACCGGCTCCTCTCTCCCCGGCGGGCTCGTTCTTCCCGCCGGCCGGGCCCTCCCCGGCGGGCTCCTTCTCCACGGCGGAGGCGGGCTCCACCCGCCCGGCCCGCCCGCCGCCGCGCCGCCTGCCGCCGGTCCGCCCGGCAAGGTCCGGTTCGCCGGGGCGTGGGCTGCGGTCCGGCACGGTTCCTCCTGTGGTCACCCGGCGCGACGACCGGGGCCGACGCCGGTCGCCGCTGCCGACCGTACGCGGGCGGAGCGGTGACCACCGGCCGCGGGGGGCGGGGCGGGCACCGCGACCTGCGGCGTCACCTCCTCCGGGCGGCGGGGGGAGGTCGGCCGGGCTATGCTCACGGACGTGTCGGCGGTGGGGCCCGCCGTCCCGGCGTCGACCGGGAGAACCGCGCCGGACGCGCCAACGGTCCCTGCCAGTGGTCCACGTACTGGTGGGGAGGTCCCGATGGCACCACGGTCAACGCGCCGCGTCGATCCCGACGTCGACCTGCACGTCCCGGCCGACCGGGGTGAGCTGACCGCCCGCCCGGCCGCCGTGCTGGGCGCGATCGCCGCCGGTGGGATGCTCGGGGCGCTGGCCCGCGCCGGGGTGCAGACGGCCCTGCCGTACGCCCCGACCGGTTTCCCCTGGTCCACCTTTGCCGTGAACGTCACCGGTTGCCTGCTGATCGGGGCGCTGATGGCGGTGCTCGGCCGGCGTCGGGTCGGCCCGCTGGTCCGGCCCTTCGTCGGGGTAGGCGTGCTCGGCGGCTTCACCACCTTCTCCGCGTACGTGGTGGACGTGCACCGGGCGCTGGCCTCCGGGGCCGCCGGGACGGCCCTGTGCTACCTGGCCGCCACCCTGGTCGGCGGCCTGCTGGCGGTCGTCGCCGGTGACGCCCTGGCCTCCCGGCTGCTGGACCGGCGCACCGGCCGGGAGGTCCTCCGGTGACCGTGCTGCTGATCGCGCTGGGCGCGGCGCTCGGCGCGCCGCTGCGTTACCTCACCGACCGCGCGGTGCAGGCCCGCCACGACTCCCGGTTCCCGTGGGGGACGCTGACCGTCAACGTCGCCGGCTCGCTGCTGCTCGGCGCGGTGGTCGGGATGCCCGTCGGGCCGGCGGTGACCGCGCTGGTCGGCACCGGCTTCTGCGGCGCGCTGACCACCTGGTCCACCTTCGGCTACGAGACCGTACGGCTGGCCCGCGCCGGTGCCCGGCGGCACGCGGTGGCCAACGCCCTGGTCAGCGTCGTCGCCGGGCTGGGCGCGGCCACGCTCGGCTTCGCCCTGGCCCAGGCGCTCACCGGCTGACCGGCGGGCCGGACCTCAGCGGACCGTGGTCACGTCCCGGCCGGCGTGCTCGTGGCCTCCGCCGTGCTCGTGGCCGTGCTCGTGGCCGTCGCCGTGCCGGTGGTGGTGACCATGGCCGTCGACCGGGTCGTCGGGGTGGTCGTGCGGGGTCTGCGGGCGGCCCACCTTGTCGGCGAAGCCGGGCATCGACACCCGGTACACGCAGGTGTCGCAGTTCATCCGGATGTCCCCGCCCAGCGCCTCGGCCTGCCGTTGCAGCACCAGGTCGGCCAGGGCGTCGCAGTCGCCGATCACCTCGGCGACCCGGATGTCGAGGTCGGGACGGTCGGCGGCGAACGCCCGCGACTGGTCCACGATCCGGTCCGGTAGCACCCCGGCGAACAGGAAGTACGGGGCGACCACGATCCGGCGGGCACCGAGCCGACCCAGCCGGTCCAGCACCGCCGGCACGGACGGCTCGGCCAGCGAGATGAAACCCGGCTCGACTCCGGCGTAACCCCGCCCCTCCCAGAGCAGCCGGGCCACCTTCGCCACCTCGGCGTTGGCGTCCGGGTCGGTGGCGCCGCGCCCGATCAGCGCCACCCAGGTGCCGGCCCGGTCGGCCCCGGCCAGCGCGGCGTCGATCCGCTGCTCCAGGACGGTGTGCAGCAGCGGGTGCGGGCCGAGCGGCCGACCGTACCGGTAGGTCAGGCCGGCGTGCCGGTCCCGCTCACGCGCCATCGCGGCGGGGATGTCACCCTTGCCGTGACCGGCGGCGGTGAGCACCAGCGGCAGCGCGACAAGCGACAGGTGACCCTGCGCGACCAGCGCGCTGACCGCGTCGGTCAACGGCGGCCGGGACAGCTCGATGAAACCACCCTCGACGTCGCCGACAGCGGCCCCGGCCCGGTGCCGGACCCGGTCGACGAGGGCCGCGAACTGACCGACCCCGGCCGCGCTGCGCGTACCGTGCCCGACGATGACCAGTGCGGTCATGATTCCTCCAGATAGAGCAGGGCGTTGAGGGCGGCGGCGGCGACCGCCGAGCCGCCCTTCTCGCCGATGTTGGACACGGCGGGCAGGCCACTGGCCCGCAACGCCGCCTTGGACTCGGCGGCCCCGACGAAGCCGACCGGCAGGCCGACCACAAGCGCCGGGGCGGCTGCCACCGCGATCAACTCGACAAGTGCGGTCGGCGCGCAACCGACCACCCAGACCGCCCCCGGGCCGACCCGGTCCAGGGCGATCCGGACGGCCGCCGCCGACCGGGTCAGCCCGGCCTCCCGGGCCAGGACGGCGGTGGCCGGTTCACCGACCGGGCAGACGATCTCCCGCCCCGGGTGGGTGATCCCGGCGGCCACCATCGCCACGTCGGTGACGATCGGCGCCCCGGCCCGCAGCGCGGCCAGCCCACCGGCCAGCGCCACCTCGTCGCAGACCAGGTCGGTGACGTAGTCGAGGTCGGCGCTGGCGTGCACCACCCGCTCGACGACCGCGCGGGTCAACGGCGGCAGCCGTCCCAGGTCCACCCGGTCCCGCAGGATCCGGTAGGACTCCCGTTCGATCGGGTGGACGACCCGGCTCACCGGCCACCCCCGGCGGTCGGTCGGGCGACGGCATGTCCGGTCATGGCGCTCCTCGCACATCGGTGGTGGCCCGGATCGCGTCCACCGGGCAGATCTCCACACACTCCAGGCAGCCGGTGCAGCGGTCGGCCCGGACGGTCAGCCCGCCGGGCACCGGCCGGATCGCGTGCGTGGGGCAGGTACGCAGGCAGGCCCCGCAGCCCTGACAGGCGTCGATCACCACCGGTGGGAACCCGTGGGCCCCCGCTGCCGCGCCAGCCGGAGCCACCCCGGGCGGGGGCACGGCGGGGATCACTCGCGCCACCGGTAGCCCCGGGGGGTGACCATCCGGCCGCCGACCAGCCGGGTCTGCGAGCTGCCCACCACCACCAGCCCGTACATGTCGACCACTGTCGGGTCGAAGGTGGCGAGGGTGGCCAGGTGGACCTCTTCGTCGGGTCGGCTGGCGTGACGTACCACGCCGACCGGGGTCTGCGGCGGGCGGTGCGCGGCGAACGTCTTCAGCACCGCCCCGAGCTGCCAGTGCCGGGCCCGGCTGCGCGGGTTGTAGAGCAGCGCGACCAGGTCCGCCTCGGCGGCGGCGGCGACCCGCCGTTCGATGACCGCCCACGGGGTGTGCAGGTCGGACAGGCTCAGGTAGATGTGGTCGTGCCCGATCGGCGCGCCGAGCAGCGCGGCGGCGGCCAGCGCGGCGGTCACCCCGGGCACTCCGACCACGTCGATCCGCTCGTCGGCGTACTCCAGGGCGGGGCTGGCCATCGCGTACACCCCGGCGTCGCCGGAGCCGATCAGCGCGACGGCCTGCCCGGCGGCGGCCTCGGCGACGGCGCTGCGGGCGCGTTCCTCCTCCGCGCCGAGCCCGCTGGCGAGCACCCGGGTGCCCGGCCGGAGCAGGTCGCGGACCTGGTCGACGTACTGGTCGAGGCCGACGACCACGGCGGCCCGGCGCAGTTCGGTGACGGCGCGCGGAGTACGCAGGTCGGCCGCGCCGGGGCCCAGGCCGACGATGGCCAGCCGGCCACGCGGTGCCTGCCGGGCGACCGCGACGGTGGCCATCGCCGAGGCGGTCTTCGGCACCAGCAGGGTGCCGCCGTCGTGCAGCGCCGCCGCCTCGGCGACGCTGGGCGTGCCCACCGCGGCCCGGACCACCTCGCTGGGGTGCGGCACGTCGACCGTCGCCAGCTCCGCCGCCGGCCAGGTCCGCAGCGGTACGCCGAGCACGTCGGCGGTGGCCCGGATGCCCTCCTCGTCGGCCTTGACGTCGACGCTGGCCAGGCAGCGCAGGCTGGCCGGGCTCAACCCGGCGTCGCCGAGCGCCCGGCACAGCAGCGCGTCGACCTCGGCGGCGTCCACCCCCCGGCTGGACCCCACCCCGGCGACCAGGGACGGCGGTCGCAGCACGGCGGTCCGGCCGTCGACCGGCACGACCCGGTCGGTGACCAGCACCCGGAACCCGCCTTCCACCCCCACGCCACGATCCGGGCCGGCGGTGGGCTCCGGTCCGGCCGGTGCCTGCGGGTGAGGCGCGGTGGACGGGTCCACGGCGGCCGGGTGGACGAGGTGGACGTTCGGCGGCAGGGCGGGCAGCGGCCAGACCGCGTCGGCGACCAGCCGGACCGGTTCGCCGTCGAGGATCGCCCGGGACACCGCCGCCACCGCCCCCTCGACCGGCCAACCGAGGGTGTCCAGGCCGGGCAGGTCGACCGCGTCGGTGGCGGTGGTGACCACAGGTCGGGCGTCGAGCAGCGCGGCCACCTCGGCAGCCAGCGCGTTCGCTCCCCCGGCATGGCCGCCGAGCAGGGCGACGGCGTGCCGGGCGGCCTCGTCGACCACCACCACCGCCGGGTCGGTGCGCTTGTCACCGAGCACCGGCGCCAGGATCCGCACCACCGCCCCGGTGGCCAGGAACGCCACCACCGCGTCGTACCCCGCCCAGGCCTCGCGCAGCGCGTCGGCGACCCCGTCGGCCTCGACGAGTCGGGCGTGCGGCCACGCCGCGGCCAGGGTGCGGGCGTGTCGGCGACCGGCGGCGGTAGCCGCGACGAGTCCGATCCGGTGCGGGCCGGTGCCGGTTTCGGGCGTTCCCCGGTGCCGGCGTGGTGCGGTGGCGGTCACGGGCGCTCCCCGGTGAGGACGACCACCGGGTTGGTGGCCGCGAGTCGGATGGATCCGCCGGGCAGGTCGGCGAGGCGGGCGGCGGTGAGCTGGCTGCCCGTCACCGGGTAGCCGGCCGCGCGCAGCAGGTGCACCGCCGGGGCGACCCGGTCCAGGGCGGCGAGGGTGACCACCACCCGGGCGGGGCGACGGTCGACGACGGCGGCCAGCACGTCGGTGCCCCCGCCGCCGACGAAGACGGCGTCCGGATCGGGCAGCGCACCCAGCACGGCTGGTGCGTCACCGGTGACCACCCGGACGTCGACGCCGTGCCGGGCGGCGTTGTCGGCGATCGGGGCAGTCGGATCCCGCTCGACGGCGATCACCGCCGCGCCGAGCAGCGCGCACTCGATGCCGACCGACCCGCTGCCCGCGCCGACGTCCCAGACCAGCCGGCCGAGCCGGGGGCGCAGCCGGGCGACGGCCAGCGCCCGTACCTCGGCCTTCGTGATCATCGAGTCCCGGTGCCGGTACGCGGACTCGGGCAGCGCCCACCCGTCGACGGGCGCGGCGGCCGGCTGGTTGTCCGCCCGCACCGGCCCGACACCACCCGGGCCGTGGCTGCCCTCCGGGTCACCGGTCCCGGCGGCGGTCGGGGTCAGGCTGAGCAGGACGTGCGGGTCGGCCCAGCGGCGGGTGGCGGCCTGCTCCGGGGTGGTCCAGGTGACCCGCTCGGCGGCGCTGCCCAGGTGCTCGGCGACCACCAGGCGGCGGGACCAGCCGACCAGCCCGGCACCGATCTCGGCGGCCCCGGCACCCGGCGCGGTGAGCACGGCGACGGCGGGCAGCGCCCGGCAGGCGTTGAGCGCGGGGCCCAGCTCACGCCCATGGGCGGTGACCACCACCGCGCCGTCCCAGTCGAGGCCGGCACGGGCGAACGCGGCGGCCACGCTGGACACCGCCGGCAGCACCCGCACCGGCAGTCCGGCGACGCGCAGCCGGCGTACCACGCCGAAGAACCCGGGGTCGCCGCTGGCCAGCACGACGGCCGGCTGCCCGGCGGCGTGGGCGGCGGCGAGCCGGTCCAGCGCGGGGGCGAGCGGGCCGAGGGTGACGGTGTCGACGCCGGGCGGCACCGGCACGGCGGCCAGGTGCCGGGCCGCCCCGACGACCAGCCCGGCCCCGGCCAGGGCGGCGAGCGCCGGCGGGGGCAACGACCGACCGGCCGCGTCCATCCCCACCACCACGACCGGCTCCGGCCGCAGCACCTCGACCAGCGGCACCGATCCGGACCCGCTGGCCACCGGCTCCGGTCCGGTCCCAGCCGGCATCGGCGAGCGCGTCATGCCGGCCACCGGCCGGAGGAGGCGACCAGATGGTCACCGGTGAAGTCGACCATCGCCACGTCGACGGTGGGCACCGGTCCGGCGAAGCGGCGCAGCACCTGGCGGACCCGGCCGCAGAGCAGGTCACCGGCGGGCCGCAGCAGCCCGGCGGCCTCCCACAGCTCGTACGCGTGCCGGCCGGTGTTGGCCGCCAGCACCGCCGCGACCAGGTCGGCGTCGCCACCCGCCTCGGCGGTGACCGCGCCGAGCAGGGACAGGTCCACCTTCGAGCGGGTGTAGTGGGTCATCAGGATGCCGGCGGCGAGTTTCGCCAGCTTGCCGGCCATCCCGACGAAGACCACCCCGGTCATCGCGTCGCCGACGGCGGCGGTGACGGCCGCGCCGGTGAAGTCACCGACCTCGACGAAACACACCTCGGGCAGCTCCGGCAGCAGCGTGCGGGCGGCCCGTTCGGTGCGCCCACCGGTGCACAGCACCACGGTCCGCTCCCCCTGGGCGGCCATCACGTGCACCGCCTGCACCACGCTGGCCCGCCAGGAGGCGGTGGAGAACGGCCGGACGACGCCGGTGGTGCCGAGGATCGAGATGCCGCCGACGATGCCGAGCCGCCGGTTGGTGGTCCTACGGGCCATCACCTCACCGCCCGGCACGCTGATCACCACCCGGACGCCCACCTCGGTCAGGTCGACCACCTCGGCGACGGCCTGGCCGATCATCCGCCGGGGGGTGTCGTTGATGGCCGGCCCGCCGACGGCGAGGCCGAGCCCGGGTCGGGTGACGGTGCCGACGCCGGAGCCACCGGCGAGGTCCAGGCCGGGCCGGGGCCGCCAGCCGACGGTGGCGGTGAGGTGCGCGCCGTGGGTGACGTCCGGGTCGTCCCCGGCGTCCTTCACCACCACCGCCTCCGCCCGCGGGTCGGGCGGTCCGCTGAGGTCGCAGCGGGCGACCGGGAAGGACACCCGCCGACCGGCGGGCAGCCCGATCTCCACCTCCCGCTGGGGAACCCCGGTGACCAGGGCGGTCACCGCCGCCTTCGCCGCCGCCGTCGCGCACGCGCCGGTGGTCCAGCCGGTCCGCAGCGCGACCGGCCGGACCTTCGCGGTACGCGGCAGGTCCGGCTCGCGCAACGGCGGCTCGGCGTACGTCACGGTGTCGCGTCCCCCGGTCCGGCGGCGCGGGACCGGCGCAGCTCGGCGCGGGCGGTCGGCTCGGCCCGGCGGAAGGTGTGGAAGTGCCCGGGGTGGTAGAGGTGCGAACGGGTGCCGCTGGCGGCGAGCGCCGGGCCGACCAGGAACAGGGTGTGCTTCCACAACCGGTGTTCCCTGACGGTGGCCGCCAGGTCGCCGAGCGCGCACCGCACCACCAGCTCGTCCGGCCAGGTCGCCTGGTAGGCCACCACGACCGGGGTGTCGGCCGGGTAGCCGCCGGCGAGCAGTTCGGCCTGGGCCTGCCCGGCGCGGGCGGCGGACAGGAACAGCGCCATGGTGGTGCCGTGCCGGGCGAAGTCACGGACCCGCTCCCCCGCCGGCATCGGCGTCTTACCGCCCTCCAACCGGGTGAGGATCACCGACTGGGCCACCTCGGGGATGGTCAGTTCCCGGCCGACGATCGCGGCGACGGCGGTGAACGAGGAGACCCCGGGGACGATCTCCACGGCCAGGTCGAGGGCCCGGCACAGGTCGAGCTGCTCCTGCACCGCACCCCAGAGCGCCGGGTCGCCGGAGTGGATCCGGGCCACGGTGAGCCGGTCGGCGGCGGCCCGCCGGTAGAGCGGCAGCACCCCCTCGATGGGCAGCTGCGACGAGTCGACGATCTCGGCGTCGGGGCGGGCGTGTGCCAGCACGTCGGCGTGCACCAGGCTGGCCGCCCAGATCACCACGTCGGCGTCGGCGATCACCCGGGCGGCGCGCAGGGTGAGCAGGTCGGCGGCGCCGGGCCCGGCCCCCACGAACCACACCTTTCCGGTGGACGTCACAGTTTTCCTCCCCGCCGGTCCCGGCGGGCCGGGACCAGCAGCGTCGACAGGTACGGCAGGTCGTCGTCGGCCGGCCCGACCGGCCCGATCCACTCACCGGGCAGGCCGAGCCCCCGGCCGAGCACCGCGTCGTCGAGCCGGCCCTGTCGGCGCAGTTCGTCGACCAGTTCCCGGTGCCGACGCCAGCCCTTGTAGACCACGACGGTGCCCGGCCCGGCGAGGGCGTCGGCGACCGGCGTCAGGCCGGCGGTGGCGGGCAGCAGGGTCAGCGGTTCCCGCCCCTGACACAGCGGGACGCCACTGCGGGCGGCCAGCTCCTGCATGGCGGTGACCCCGGGGACGGTGTGCACCCGCACCGCCGGGCGCAGCGCCCGGACGCCCTGGGCCAGGTAGTCGAAGGTGGAGTAGACGTTCGGGTCGCCGATGGTGGCGAAGGCGACCGACCGGGCACCCGAGTCGATCGCGTCGACCACGACCCGGGCGGCGGTGTCCCAGGCCCGTTGTCGACGTTCGGTCACCCCGCCCCGGTCGTCGAGGGCGAAGGGCAGCCGGCGCAGCCGGTCCGCCGGCACGTGCGCGCGGACCGTCGTCTCGGCCCGACCTGGGGGCGTCGCCGGGTCCGCCGCCAGCCGGTCCAGCACCGGTACGACCACCAGGTCGGCCTCGGCCAGCACCCGGACCGCCTTCAGGGTGAGCAGTTCCGGGTCCCCCGGCCCGACCCCCACCCCGGTCAACGTGGTGGCGGTCACCGGCTCGCCGCCTCGACCAGGCGTCGGGCGGCCCGTGGTCGACCCGCCCAGTGGGTGTGCAGGTAGGAGGCGTGCACCTGCCCGGTGACGAAACCGTGGGCGGTGCCGTCCCAGCGCCAGGCGGGTCGGTCGCCGTGACCGGGGTCGGTGACGGTGCGGTGGAACTCGTGGCCGCGTACCGGCTCACCGGCGGGGTGGACCGGGGAGTCGACGGCGGAGACCGCGTCGCGGTAGCCGAGGGTGAGCCGGCCGGTCATCCGGGCGTGGTGGTCGAGCCGGCCGCACATCGGCACCCCGTCCAGGGACCGGCCGAGGTAGAGCAGCCCGGCGCACTCGGCGACCACCGGCCCGGCGAAGCCGGCCAGCTCGGCGCGGAGCCCGGTGTTGGCGCTCAACGCCTCCACGTGCACCTCGGGGAAACCCCCGCCGATCACCACGGCCCGGGTGCCGGGCGGCAGCGCCGGGTCACGCAACGGGTCGAACGGGGCCACGGTCGCCCCGGCGGCGGCGAGCAGTTCGGCGGTCTCGGCGTACGAGAAGGTGAAGGCGGCTCCGGCGGCGACCGCGACGACCGGACGGTCCCCGCCGGCCGGGCCACCGACGGCGACTGTCGGATCCCAGGCGTCCACGGTCAGCGGTGGTGCGCTGCGGGCCAGGTCGAGCACGGCGTCCAGGTCGATCGTGGACTCGACGAGCCCGGCGAGCGCCTCGACGACGGCACGTGACTCAGGTGCCCGCTCGGCGACCGGCACCAGCCCCAGGTGCCGGGCGGGCGCGGCCACCTCCACGGCCCGGGTGACCGCCCCCAGCACCGGTACGCCGATCTCGGCGAGCGCGTCGCGCAACAGGGTCTCGTGCCGGGGCGAGCCGACCCGGTTGAGGATGACCCCGCCGATCCGCACCGCCGGGTCGAAGGCGCGCATGCCGAGCACCAGCGCGGCGGCCGAACGCCCCTGTGCGGTGGTGTCCAGGACCAGCAGCACCGGCGCGTCGATCAGCGTGGCCACGTGGGCCGTGGAGGCGTACCCGGCCCGGCCGACCGCGCCGTCGTACAACCCCATCACCCCCTCGACCACCGCGACGTCGGCGGGGACGGGGACGCTCGCGCCGTGTCGCAGCAGCGGGGCGATCAGCTCCTCCCCGACCAGCCACGGGTCGAGGTTGCGGCCCGGACGGCCGGCGGCGAGCGCGTGGTATCCGGGGTCGATGTAGTCGGGGCCGACCTTGTGCGGGCTGACCGCGAGACCCCGGCGGCGCAGCGCGGCGAGCAGCCCGGTGGCCACCGTGGTCTTGCCGTGCCCACTGGCCGGGGCGGCGACCACCACCCGGGGCAGCGCGGTCACCACTCGATGCCCTTCTGGCCCTTCTGGCCGGCGTCCATCGGGTGCTTGACCTTGGTCAGCTCGGCGACCAGGTCGGCCGCCTCGACCAGGCGCGGGTCGGCGTCCCGGCCGGTGATCACCACGTGTTGGAAGCCGGGCCGGTGGGTGAGGGTGTCGACCACCTCGTCGACGTCCACCCAGCCCCATTTCATCGGGTAGGTGAACTCGTCCAGGACGTACAGGCCGTAGCGCTCCGCGGCGAGGTCGCGTTGGATCTGCCGCCACCCCTCCAGCGCGTCGGCGGCGTGGTCGGCGTCGCCGCCGCGCTGGATCCAGGACCAGCCCTCGCCCATCTTGTGCCAGGCGACCGGGGCGCCCTGTCCGGTGTCGGCGTGCACCTGGCCCAGGGCGCGGAAGGCGTTCTCCTCGCCGACCCGCCACTTGGCGCTCTTGACGAACTGGAACACCCCGATCGGCAGCCCGGCGGTCCAGGCCCGCAGCGCCAGCCCGAACGCGGCGGTCGACTTCCCCTTCATCTGCCCGGTGTGCACGATCGTCAGCGGGCGGTGCCGCCGCTGCCTGGTGGTCAACCCGTCGGCGGGCACGTGCTCCGGTCTTCCCTGCGGCATCAGCGCACGCTCCGATTCGCTCCGACGGTGGCGAGGCCGGCCAGCGGGTCGGCGGCCACCGTGTCCAGGTGGTGGTGGGCCGCGCCGAGCTGACCGGCCAGCCGGCGGGCCAGGTGCAGCCGGACCGGGCCCGACTCGCAGTCGACCACCACACACGACGCACCGGTGGCGGCCAGCACGGCCGCCGCCCGCGCCGACCGCTCCAGCGGCCGGGTGCCGGCGGTGGCCCGGCCGTCGGTGACGACCAGCACCAGCGGACGCCGTCGCGGGTCCCGCAGCCGCTGCACCCGCAGCAGGTCGGCGGCGGCGAGCAACCCCTCCGCCAACGGGGTACGCCCACCGGTGGGCAGCTCGGCCAGCCGCGCCGACGCGGCAAGCACCGAGGAGGTGGCCGGCAGCAGCACCTGCGCGCCCGCGCCCCGGAAGGCGACCACCGCCACCGTGTCCCGGCGCTGGTAGGCATCGGTGAGCAGGGCGAGCACCGCGCCCTTCACCGCCGACATCCGTTGCCGGGCGCCCATCGACCCGCTGGCGTCGACCACGAACAGCACCAGGTTGCCCTCGCGGCCCTCCCGGACCGCCTCCCGCAGGTCGCCGGGGCGCAGCAGCAACCGGCCGCCGCACCGGCCCCGCCCGGCCTGGTGCGGGGCGGCGGCGCGCAGGGTGGCCGGCAGGTGCAGCGCGGCCGGCCGGCCGGCGGGCACCCGCGCGCCGGTGGTCCGGCCCCGCCCGGTCCGGGCCCGCGACCGCCGGCCGGGCACCCCGTCGCCCACCCCCGGCGCGGTGAACAACCGGGCCGTCATCCCCCGATGAGGTACGGCCACCGAGGAGGCGCCCGCCGCCGGATCACCGGGGCTCCCGGTGCCGCCCTGGTCGGGTCGCCCGGGACGGGCACCGCTGCGGTCGGCCGACCCGTCGTCGGGCCGTCCCGACCGACCGTCGGCGCACCCATCCGGACCACCAGCCGGGGAGCCACCCGGTCCACCTGGTTCGCCCGGTCCGCCGGAGCCACCCGGTCCACCTGGTTCACCCGGTCCACCCGGTTCACCCGGTCCGCCGGTGGGGTCACCGGGGCCGGTCGGGTCCGTGTCGGTCGGGTCCGTGTCGGGTGGGTCGTCGTCGGGGTGCTCGTCGCGGGCCCGCTGCAACGCCTCGTCGAGGCGCTTCTCGTCCAGCCCGGGGGTGTCGAACGGGTCGCGGCGACGGCGGTGCGGCAGGGCCAGCCGGGCGGCGACCCGGACGTCGTCGGCGGTCACCCGGTCCCGGCCCTGCCAGGCGGCGTGCGCCACGGCGGTCCGGGCGGTGACGATGTCGGCGCGCATCCCGTCGACGTCGAACGCGGCGCAGACCTCGGCGATCTGCCGCAGCGCGGCGTCGGGCAGCAGTACCCGGTCGAGCCGGTCCCGGGCGGCAGCCACCCGGGCGGCCACCTCGGCGTCGGCGGCGGCCCACCGGGCGGCGAACCCGGCCGGGTCGGCGTCGGCGGCGAGCCGGCGACGCACCACCTCCACCCGGACGGCCGGATCGCGGCTGGCCACCACCTCGACGGTCAATCCGAACCGGTCGAGCAGCTGCGGGCGCAGCTCCCCCTCCTCCGGGTTCATCGTGCCGACCAGCAGGAACCGGGCTGCATGGCTGACCGAGACACCCTCCCGCTCGACGTGGCAGCGGCCCATCGCGGCGGCGTCCAGGAGCAGGTCGACCAGGTGGTCGTGGAGCAGGTTCACCTCGTCGACGTAGAGCACCCCCCGGTGGGCGGCGGCGAGCAGGCCGGGCTCGAAGGCGCGTACCCCCTCGGCGAGGGCCTTCTCCAGGTCGAGCGAGCCGACCACCCGGTCCTCGGCGGCCCCGACCGGCAGCTCCACCAGCCGGGCCGGCCGCCGCTCGACCGACGCCGCGTGCGGGTGGGGGCCGTCCGGGCAGGTCGGGTCGGGGGCGGCCGGGTCGCAGCCGAACCGGCAGCCGGCGACCCGGTCCACCGGCGGCAGCAGGGCGGCGAGGGCGCGGACGGCGGTGGACTTGGCGGTGCCCTTCTCGCCCCGGACGAGCACCCCGCCGATCGCCGGGCTGACCGCGTTGAGCAGCAGCGCCAGCCGCATGTCGTCCATCCCGAGCACCGCCGAGAAGGGATAACCGCCCACTGTTGTCGGGGGACTCACTGTGCTGCCCTCCGCTCGCGACTGCGGGGCTCGCAAACCCGGCTCGCTCCTCGCGCTCACTGTCCCCCCTCCGCTCGCGACTGCGGGGCTCGCAAACCCGGCTCGCTCCTCGCGCTCACTGTCCCCCCTCCGCTCGCGACTGCGGGGCTCGCAAACCCGGCTCGCTCCTCGCGCTCACTGTCGCTCCTCCAGGTCGCCCTCGGTGGCCAGGTACGTCTCGCGGAGCCGGTCCAGGGTGGCGGGTTCGGGTGCGGCCCACAGTCCACGTTCGGCGGCCTCCAGGAGCCGTTCGGTGATGCCGCGCAGCGCCCACGGGTTGGACCGCTCCAGGAACTCCCGGGTCGGCGCGTCGAACAGGTACGCCTCGGCCAGGTGCTCGTACATCCAGTCGTCGACGACACCGGCGGTGGCGTCGTAGCCGAACAGGTAGTCCACGGTGGCGGCCAGCTCGAACGCGCCCTTGTAGCCGTGCCGGCGCATCGCGGCGATCCACTTCGGATTCACCACCCGGGCCCGGAACACCCGCCGGGTCTCCTCACCGAGGGTGCGGGTACGCACGTCGTGCGGCATCGCCGAGTCGCCCACGTAGGCGGCCGGGGTCGCCCCGGTGAGGTGCCTGACCATCGCCACCATCCCGCCGTGGTACTGGAAGTAGTCGTCGGAGTCGACGATGTCGTGCTCGCGGGTGTCCTGGTTCTTCGCCGCCACCGCGATCCGGGCGAAGGAGCGTTCCATGTCGGCCCGCGCCTCCCTCCCGTCCAGGCCCCGGCCGTAGGCGTAGCCGCCCCAGACGGCGTACACCTCGGCCAGGTCGGCGTCGGTACGCCAGTTCCGGGCGTCGATCAGCGGCAGCAGCCCCGCCCCGTACGCCCCGGGTCTGGAGCCGAAGATCCGGGCGGTGGCCCGCCGCTCGTCACCGTGCATGGCGACGTCGGCGGCCACGTGCGCCCGCAGGTAGTTCTCCTCGGCCGGCTCGTCGAGGGCGGCGACCAGCCGTACCGCGTCGTCGAGGAGGGTGACGACGTGCGGGAACGCGTCCCGGAAGAAGCCGGAGATGCGGACCGTGACGTCGACCCGGGGGCGGCCCAGCTCCGCCGGCGGCACCACCTCGACGCCGGTGACCCGCCGCGACCGGTCGTCCCAGACCGGCCGGCAGCCGAGCAGGGCCAGCACCTCGGCGATGTCGTCACCCTGGGTACGCATGGCGCTGGTGCCCCAGACGGTCAACCCGACCGAGCGGGGGTACTCCCCGGTGTCGGCGAGGTAGCGGGCGAGCAGCGAGTCGGCCAGCGCCACCCCGACGTCCCAGGCGTTGCGGCTGGGGATCGCCTTCGGGTCGACGGAATAGAAGTTGCGGCCGGTGGGGAGCACGTTGACCAGCCCCCGAGTCGGCGACCCGGACGGTCCGGGCGGCACGAACCGGCCGTCGAGCGCGCCGAGGGTGTGGGTGATCTCGTCAGTGGTGCGGTCCAGCCGGGGCACCACCTCGCGGGCGGCGAAGCGCAGCACCTCGGCGACGTCGGGGCAGGCCCGGCCGGTAACCTCCGCCACCACCGCGTCGGCGCGGGCGGCGTCCCAGCCGAGGGTCTCCATGCCGAGGACGAGTCGTCGCGCCAGCGCCTCGATCAGGTCCACCGCGTCGGCGGCGGTGGCCGCCGGCCCGTCGACCACATCAGTCAGTGCCGCCGGCACCGTCACCCGCGCTCCGGGCTCGGCGAGCAGCGTCTGCTCGTCCAGGCCGTAGCCGGCGGCGAGGGCCTGCCGCAGGCCGGGCAGCACGTGGGTGCCGCCCCAGACCTGGGGGGCGCGCAGCACGGCGAGGACGAGGTTCACCCGGGGCTCGCCGGTGGGCACCTCGGCCAGGATGTGCAGCCCGTCCCGGATCTGCACGTCCTTGACCTCGCACAGGTAACCGTCGAGGTGCAGCACGAAGTCGTCGAAGTCGTCGGCGGCGGGCATCGCCTCGGTGTGCAGGTCGTGGTGCAGTTCGGCGGCGCGTACCAGCTCCCAGATCTGCCCCCGGACCACCGGCACCTTCGCCGGGTCGAGGGCCTGCACGGTGGCGTACTCGTCCAGGAGCTGTTCGAGCTTCGCCAGGTCTCCGTAGGTCTCGGCGCGGGCCATCGGCGGCACCAGGTGGTCGACCACCACGGCGTGCGCCCGCCGCTTGGCCTGGGTGCCCTCACCTGGGTCGTTGACGATGAACGGGTAGACAAGCGGCAGGTCGCCCAGCACGGCGTCCGGGGCGCAGTCGGCGGCCAGGCCGAGACCCTTGCCGGGCAGCCATTCCAGGGTGCCGTGCTTGCCGAGGTGCACCACCGCGTCCGCGCCGAACCCGCCGTCGCCGACCGGTGCGGCCAGCCACCGGTACGCGGCCAGGTAGTGGTGGCTGGGTGGCAGGTCGGGGTCGTGGTAGATGGCGATCGGGTTCTCGCCGAAACCGCGCGGCGGCTGGATCAGCAGGGTGACGTTGCCGAAGCGCAGCCCGGCCAGGACGATGTCACCGCCGTCGGTGTAGAGCCGGCCGGGTGGCTCACCCCAGTGTTCCCGCATCCGGTCCCGCAGGTCGACCGGCACCTGGTCGAACCAGCGCCGGTAGGTCTCCCCCGGCACCCGGGCCTCGGCGGCGGACAACTGTTCCGGGGTGAGCCACTCGACGTCGTGGCCACCGGCGGCGATCAGCGCGTGGATGAGCGCGTCCCCGTCGGTGGGTGGTGGCGCGTCGCCGAGGTGGTAGCCGGCGGCGGCGAGGGCGGCGAGCAGCCGTACCGCCGAGGCCGGGGTGTCCAGCCCGACGGCGTTGCCGACCCGGGAGTGCTTCGTCGGGTAGGAACTGAGCACGATCGCCAGCCGCTTGTCGGCGTTCGGCAGGTGCCGCAGCCCTGCCTGCCGAACGGCTATCCCGGCGACCCGGGCGGCCCGTCCGGCGTCGGCGGCGTAGACCGACAACCCGTCGGCGTCGACCCGTTTGAACGAGAACGGCACGGTGATGATCCGGCCGTCGAACTCGGGGATGGCCACCTGCATCGCCGCGTCCAGCGGGGAGATTCCGGCGTCGCTCGCCGCCCACTGCTCGCGGGTGCTGGTCAGGCAGAGCGCCTGGATCACCGGTACGTCCAGGGCGGCGAGCGCGCCGACGTCCCAGGCATCCTCGTCACCCCCGCCGGAGGCGTCGGCGGCGACCGTCCCACCGGCGGCGAGGACGGTGACGACGAGCGCGTCGCAGCGGGCGAAGAGGTCCAGTGGCCCGTCACCGGGAGCGAGCCCGCGCAACGAGCCGCAGAAGATCGGCAGCGGGCTCCCCCCGGCCGCGTCGACCGCCTCGGCGAGGGTCTCGACGAAGCCTGTGTTGCCGGCCAACGCGTGCGCCCGGTAGAACACGATCCCCACCGTCGGCCGCCCGTCGCCACCCACCCGCCACCCGGCCTGCCCGGCCTGCCCGGCCTGCCCGGTCGGCGCGGTCAGCCCGGCCTGCGCGGCCTGCCCGGTCTTTCCGGCGTGCGCTGGCGGCTCGGCCGGGCGGGCGGCTTCAGCCGGGTTGGTCGGGCGTCGGTGGTCGAGGATGCCGTACGGCGGGGTGGGGGCGGGCGGGTCGAAACCCTCGCCGGTGAGCAGGACCGTGTCGGACAGGAACCGGGCCAGCTGGGCCAGGTTCTCCGCACCCCCCTCGACCAGGTAGGACAGTGCCTCGGTGGCCACCCCGGAGGCCACCGTGGAGGCCGCCATCAGCTCCGCGTCGGGCACCGCCTCGCCACCGAGCACGATCGTGGGCACGCCGGAGCCGAGCACTGCCGCGAGGCCGTCCGGCCACGTCTGCCGACCACCGAGCAGCCGTACGACGGCCAGGTCGACGCCGTCGAGCAGCGCCGGCACGGCATCCGCGCCGACCCGGGCGGGGTTGGCGAGGCGGTAGCCGGCGGCGCTGGCACGGGCGGCGAGCAGATCGGTGTCGGCGGTGGACAGCAGCAGGATGCGCACGGGCAGCTCCGGAGAGTGACACCCGGTCGACCGTCGTGGTGGGTCGCGCGGGTTGGGAATGGATGCCGGCCCGGTCAGCGCCGGCGACGGTACCGGTTCACCCACGCCGAGCGGCGGAAGGAGTCGGGGAGGTCGCCACAGGCTGCCGGCGGGCAGGCCGGAACAGCTCCGTCAGCGGTACGCGGCGGACCGACCGCGCCACCGACTGCCGGGCGACGCCGCAACCCGACCCGTCGCCGACGCAACGATCCGGCCCGTCGCCGACGCGGCGCGGCCCCACGCCGGCACGGCAGCACGACTCGTCGGCGGCGCGGTGCGGTGTGGCAGACGACCAGCGGTGCCGGCTCGGAGCGGCACCGGCTCGGTCACGGCGCTGGAATCACCGACCGTAATCGGATCGGCGGCGGTGGAGACGCTGCGCGTCATCGGATCCTCCTCGGGTGTCCACGCCCTGGGGTTCTCCGACGGCCGAAGTATCCTGGCTTCCGGATCGACGCTCACCCCCGGTCTTCCAACCGCGCACGCACGGCCGTGACACACGAGGGGGGATCGCTCCCCGGTGACAGTGGCGGGACCGCGTCGGAATCACACCGACTTCCTTCACTGCCGTCAGGCCGCGAATGCTGCCACACTCCTCGCCCCGAGGTCAACGACGCCCGACCGCACCGGCCACCGATCAGCCCGCCGGCTACGAGTCAGGGAGACGAGACCCCGACGAGGCAGACGCGCCACGACGAGCAGACGCGCCACCGATCCACGCAGCCATGACACCGGCGAGCAGACGTGCCATCAAGGCGACCCGGCTGCGCACCGACCGGCGGCCGGGTTTCTCCTCCGCCCCCTGTCGAGCTGATGACGTCAACGACTCACGCCGAGCCCGCCTGAACCGGGCCGTCGGTGCCCCTCGCTGTCGCCGTCGCCGTCGCCGTCGCCGTCGCCCTCGCCCTCGCCCTCGCCCTCGCCCTCGCCCTCGCCCTCGCCCTCGCCCTCGCCCTCGCCCTCGCCCTCGCCCTCGCCCTCGCCCTCGCCCTCGCCCTCGCCCTCGCCCTCGCCCTCGCCCTCGCCCGGATGATGGTCCTTCCGGCTCCTCCTCACCCACTACCGCTGAAGATCACGCTCGATCCATGTTTGAGTGGTCTCGAAGCGCTTGGATGCCACTCGAACATGGACAACACCGTTGCGTCAGGTGGAACGGCTGTTCGTCAACCACCGCTGCCTCGCCGATCATGGAGTTGTGGTGGGTAACAGAACGCCCGTAAAGCCACCAAAGTCGGCACCACCACTCCATGATCGCCAAGCGGGCCCACCCCGCTCCCCGATCGGGCACTTCCTGTCCCGGGTTGACCAGCCGCCCATGGCGTTAACGCAACGGTGTTGCGAACATGGATCGAGCGTGATCTTTCACCTCGGAGCCACGTGCCGCCCGCGATGCGTCGTACATGGGCGGGCCGCTACCGCGCGGGCTTGCGGGGCTGGACACGCGGGGGTCCCGAATCGGACCCGAGGCCGCGAACGGCGTTCAACGAGTCCGCCGCCTAGCAGGCGCGGCGCTCAGCAGACCCAACGCTCAACGGGCCCGACGCTCAGCAGACCCAACGCTCAGCAGACCCAACGCTCAGCAGGCCCGACGCTCAACGGGCCGATGCTCAACGGGCCCGACGCTCACCGGGCCCGGCGTTCCGGGTGGGCCCGGTTCCAGGCCCGCATTCGCTCCGGGTAGCCGGTCTTGGCAGCCTCGTAGAGTGGCACCGCGTGCCGGTGAGCCAGCTTCGCCGCTGTCCGCGGTGAGCCGGTACGACGGCGAATCCACTCTCCGTCATGCGCGATCGCCACGACGGTGGTGTCGGTGGCGGTGGTCTCCGGTTCGAGATAGAACTCCACCCCACGGTGGGCCGCCACGAAGTCCTCCAACGCGGTCAGGTCCTCCCGGGTGGCCTCCCGGTCGAGCTTCGTCGGAACACCCTCGTCGACCCGGGGTCGCCGGCTGAACCAGCCCATCTGCCCGTCCTCTCCTCGACGTCCCTCCAGTGGAGCATCCCTGCCTGGCAACCCGCTGCGAGCCGCGTGACAGCCGGCTGAACACGGGCGGAGCATCAGCCGGGCACGGCACGGACACGAGCGGAGCATCAGCCGGGCACGGCACGGACACCCGAGCGGAGCATCAGCCCAGGGCGGCCAGGTCGTCGGGGGTGAGGCGCAGCGCGGCAGCGGCCACGTTCTCCTCCAGGTGGGCGGGATCTCCGGTGCCGGGGATGGCCAGCACGTGCGGGCCCTGGTGCAGGGTCCAGGCGAGGCGGACCTGCTGCGGGGTGGCCCCGTGGGCGCGGGCGACGGCCTCGACGGGCGCGGAGTGGTCGATGCGCGCCCCACCCTCCCGGTTGCCGCCGGCGAGGGTGAAGTACGGCACGTAGGCGATGCCCCGCGCGCCGCACTCACGGACCATCGCGTCCTGGTCGGTGCGGTTGTCCAGGGCGTAGTTGTTCTGTACACAGACCACCGGGGCGATGGTCTGTGCCTCGTCGAGATGGTCGAGTCGGACGTTGGACAGGCCCAGGTGCCGGATCAGGCCGGCGTCGCGCAGCTCGGCCAGCGCCCCGAAGCGTTCCGCCATGGAGTCCGGCGCGGGGCGTTTGACGATCCGCAGGTTGACCAGGTCGAGGTGGTCGCGGCCGAGCCGGCGCAGGTTCTCCTCCACCTGGGCGCGCAGGTCGGCCGGGCCGACCGCCACCTGCAACCCGGTCGTCGGGTCGTACCGGAAGCCGACCTTGGTGGCGACGACCAGGTGGTCGGGGTACGGGGCGAGGGCGGCGCGGATCAGGTCGGTGGCGTACCGGGCGGGGCCGGTGCCGACCTTCAACGTGCCGCCCGGCGAGACGTAGAAGGCGGCGGTGTCGAGATGGTCGACGCCCAGTTCGACGGCCCGACGCAGCACGCGCAGCGCCCGGTCCCGGTCGGGATGGACGGTGATCCGCATCGAGCCGAACCCCATCCGGTGCACGGTGCGGTCACCCAGAGTCCAGCGGCCCGCCGCTGCGGCGGTGATCTCGGTTGGCATTCGGCGACCCTAACCAGCACCAGCGGCCTGGGTGATCGGCCACGCACCCGATACCGACGACGGTCGGTGACTGCTAGTTTTCTTGTGTCGGAGCGGTGGGCGTCGGGCCGGCCGGTGGCCGCGTCGCCGGCACCAGGGCCAGCGTCGGAATCAACAGCACCGGCACCACCAGCAGGGCGTGCAGGGTGCCGACGTGGTCGCCGAGCAGACCCAGCAGCGGCGGGCTGGCCAGGAACGACGTGTAGCCGAGCACCGCGACGACGCTGACCCGGGCGGGTGCCCGCTCCTCGTCGTCGGCGGCGGCGCTCATCCCGACCGGGAAGCCGAGTGACGCGCCCAGCCCCCAGAGGACCACCCCGACCACGGCGAGCGAACCGGAGCCGGCCAGCACCGCCAGCAACGAGCCGACGGCGGCGAGCAGGATCGTGCCGACCAGTACCGGGACCCGACCCCAGCGGTCGATGGCCACCGTGCCGACGGTCCGGCCGATGGTCATGCCGGCGACGAAGACCCCGAAGACGGCGGCGCCGGCCGCCTCGCTGACCCGGTAACCGTCGACGAAGGCGACCGCCAGCCAGTCGTTCGCGCTGCCCTCGGTGAACGCCATCACCAGCACCAGCGCGCCGATGAGCAGGGTGCGCGGCTCCCGCCACGCCGCGAGCAGGCCACCACGACGGGCCGACCCGCCGTCGGCGTGGACGTCGACCAGGAACCACCGGGCTCCGAGCAGGGTGCCACCGAGCACCAGCACCGCCAGCACCGTGAGGTGGGCGGCGATCGGCACGCCGAGCCGGGCCGCGCCGGCGCCGAGGCCCGCGCCGGCCACCGAGCCGAGACTCCAGGCGGCGTGGAACCGGGGCAGGATGGTACGGCCCAGCCGCTTCTCCACCGCCGCGCCCTCGACGTTCATCGCCACGTCGCAGGTGCCGGAGCCGTAGCCGAGGGCGAACAGGCCGACCGCGACGCCGGGCAGGGAGCCGAGCGGGCCGGCGGCGAGGCCCACCCCGGCCAGACCGGCGGCCACCAGCACGGTCGAGGTGACGACGGTGCGGGCCGGGCCGAGCCGCTGGGTCACCAGGCCGGCGCTGGTCAGCGCCAGCACCGCGCCGCCGGACATGGCCAGCAGCAGCAGGCCGAGCCGGCCGGCGCTGAGGCCGAGCGACTCGCGTACCGCGGGGACCCGGGCGAACCAGGTGGCCACGGCCAGGCCGTTGAGGGCGAAGACCACAGCGACACCGTTGCGGGCGGCCAGCACCGGCGGGGGTACGGCACTGTGGGGCTGGCTGGTGGTGACGTTCACGACGGTGGTGGTCCTTCCGGGTACGGCATCCTCGCCGTTGATCTCACACCCGATCCGTCACGGTTACAAGCGGTATCCGCCCCTTACCGCCCAGGCGTCAGAGCGCGGGCAGGCCGAGCGCCTCGTCCACCCGGGCCAGCACGGCGGCGTCGTCGTCGGTGCGCACCCCGCGCAGCAGGTCGATGGCGGTGGCCCGGATCTGGCCGACGATCATCGCCAACGGCAGGCTCTGGCCCGGGGTGAAGAGCCGCCCGGCGGTGCGGACCGCCGCCAGGGCGGCCCGGTCGGCGTCCTCGGCGTGCCGGTCACCGGCGTCCTCCGCGCCCTCCAGGTCGGCCGCGAGCGCCCGGCCGGCCGCCTCGACCGCCCGGGCCAGGTCGCGCAGCGCCGCGCCCAGGTCGGGCGGGACGGGGGTGGGTAACCGGCTGAAGGTCACCCCGGCCCGGGCCAGCACCCGGATGTTGCGTACCGCATAGTCGATCTGGCCGATTGAGGCGTCCACGCTCCGGAGCCGGCCGATGTGCCGACGGCGGCGGACGTTGAGCCGGACCGCCTCACCGGCGGCGAGGACGGCGTCACGCAGTGGCTCCACGTCGAGCTGCCGGGCCTGTTCCAGGGCCGCCAGCGCGGCGGGCGCGTCATGCCGGTCGAGTGCGGCGGCCACCTCCTCCAGCACCCCGGTCAGGCCGTCGAAGGTCCGTCGGAACTCGGCGACCAGCGGGGCGAGCGGCCGACGGACGTCGATGAGTTGGCTCGCCACCACCGCCACCCCACCACCGATCAACGCGTCCACGAACCGGAAGGGCACGAGCGACTCGGTGGGTGGAGAGACCACCACCAGGTAGAGGGCGGAAACCGCGGCCTGCACCACCGAGACGGTGCTCGCGCCGACCGCCACCGCGAGGGCGATGGTGAGCAGGATGACCGTGAAGACCGTCCAGGTGGTACGCGGTCCCAGGGCCTGGACCACCAGATCGGCGACCAGGACCCCGGCGGCCACCCCGAGCACCACCTCGACCGCCCGGCGGACCCGCTGGCCCCGGGCCTGACCGAGGACGATCAGCGCGGCGGCGGGTGCGAAGAAGGGCTGCGGGTGGCCGACGATCCGGGTGGCCAGCACCCAGGCCACAGTCGCCGCCAGGGTGGTCTCGACGACCGGCAGCCAGCCCTTGCGCAGCCGGCCGGCGGAGGTGCGCAACCAACTCCATCGCAGCACGCCGCCTCCTCGGGTCCGCCCCCACGCTACGGCGGGTCGGCGGGCCGGCGGGCAAGGGGGCGGGGCGGCGGGCAAGGGGGCGGGGCGGCGGGT
Organism: Micromonospora sp. DSM 43699; assembly: GCF_055517075.1. NCBI lineage: Bacteria > Bacillati > Actinomycetota > Actinomycetes > Micromonosporales > Micromonosporaceae > Micromonospora > Micromonospora sp. DSM 43699. The sequence continues at coordinate 33,185 of NZ_JBTMMT010000032.1, read as the reverse complement.
GACGTGAGGTGCCACGGCCCGGTATGCCTGTCCGTCATATTCATGCCGCAGTGGCATACCGGTCCCGCAGGGAACCGCCTTCCACCGCCGTCACACGCGGGCGACCGACCTCCGCGCCGCGCGGTCGCCCGCGTCGGTCGACGTGGGCCGGCACCCGCCCCCGCTCCCCGCCGGGTCAGTGCACGTGGGCCAGGTAGGCGTCGATGGTGGCGGCGAGGATGGCCGGGCCGGGCCGGGACCAGAGCGCGGCCTGGAACACCTCGACCTCGACCGGCCCGGTGTATCCGGCGGCATCCACCGCCTCGCGCAGCCGGCGCAGCTCCACGCAGCCCTCGCCGGGAAGCGCCCGGCCGAGCAGCACCCCCTCCGGCAGCGGGGTCACCCAGTCCGCCGCCTGGAACGCGGCGATCCGGTCGCCGGCCCGGGCCACCTGCGCGTACACCGTGTCGTCCCACCACACGTGGTAGGTGTCGACCACCACCCCGACCACCGCCGGGTCGAACCGTTCGGCGACGTCGAGCGCCTGGCCGAGGGTGGCGATCACGCACCGGTCGGCGCTGAACATCGGGTGCAGCGGCTCGATGGCCAGCCGTACCCCGGCTGCCGCCGCCTGGTCGGCGAGCGCGGCGACGGCGTCGGCGACCTGTCGTCTGGCCCCGTCGACGTCGCGGCTGCCGGGTGGCAGTCCGCCAGAGACCAGCACCAGTTCCCGGGTGCCGAGGGTGGCGGCTTCCTCGATGGCCCGCCGGTTCTCGTCCCACCAGTCCGGGGCGGTGAAGAACCCGCCCCGGCACAGCGAGGTGACGGTGAGCCCGGCGGCACGGACCAGCCGCGCCGCCCGGTCGAGGCCGTACTCCTGGACGGGTTCCCGCCAGAGGCCGATGCCGGGCACCCCGGCCGCCACGCAGCCGGCGACCGCCTCGGCCAGCGGCCAGTGCTGGGCGGTGGCCTGGTTGAACGAGAACCGTTCCAGCCCCGGGGCCGGCACCACCCGCCCGGCCGCCGCGCCACCGCCCGACACCGCCGGGGCGGTCACTGGGTCACCCCGGCCACGGTGAGATACGCCCGTGCCCGCGCGGCGGCCAACTCCGCGTCGGGGAGCAGCCCGGCATCGTCGGCGAGGACGAGCAGCCGGGCCAGGTGGGCCGGGGACCGGCCGGACTGCTGCCCGGCCAGCATGGTGAAGTGCTCCTGGTGCCCGGCCAGCCAGGCCAGGAACACGATGCCGGTCTTGTAGAACCAGGTCGGCGCGGCGAACAGGTGCCGGGCCAGGGGCAGGGTCGGGGCGAACACCGCGTCGTACCGGTCCAGGTCACCGGCGTCGAGGGCGGCGAGCGCGGTGGCGGCGGCCGGCGCGATGGCGGCGAAGACGCCGAGCAGCGCGTCGGAGTGGCCCTGTGCGTCACCCCGGATCAGCTCCGGGTAGTGGAAGTCGTCGCCGGTGTAGAGGCGTACCCCGGCGGGCAGGCGGCGGCGCAGCGCGACCTCCCGCCCCGCGTCGAGCAGGGACACCTTGATCCCGTCGACCTTCCCCTGGTGCCCCTTGATCAGGTGCAGCACCGTCTCGGTGGCCTCGTCCAGGTCGGTCGAGCCCCAGTAACCGGCCAGCGCCGGGTCGAACATGTCACCGAGCCAGTGCAGCACCACCGGCTGGTCGGCGGCGGCGAGCAGTTCGTCGTAGACCCGCAGGTAGTCGTCGGGGGCGGTGGCGGCGGCGGCCAGGTGACGGCTGCACATCAGCACCGGTCGGGCGCCTGCGGCGCAGACGTCGGCGAGCTGTTCGGCGTACGCCCGGGTCACCTGGGGCAGCGTCGCCGGCCCGGGTGGGAGCTGGTCGGTGGCGACCCCGGCGACGATCCGGCCGCCGACCGCGCGGGCCTCGGCGGCGCTGCGCCGGATCAGCTCCCGGGTGGCCGGGTGGTCCAGGCCCGCGCCGCGCTGGGCGGTGTCCATCGCCTCGGCCACCCCCAGCCCGTACGACCAGAGGTGGTGCCGGAAGGCGAGCGTGCCCTCCCAGTCGACGGCGGCCGGGGCACCGGGGACGTTCTCCGCCCGGGGGTCGGCGACGACGTGCGCGGCGGCGTACGCCACCCGGCTGGTGGACGGGCCGGTGGGGCGGTCGTGGCCGGCGCTGCCGCGCAGCCGGTGGGTGCTGCCGTCGGGCAGTCGGACGGCGGTCACCGGGACAGCTCCGGCACCTCGACCCGGCGGCCCTCCCGGGCCGAGCGCAGCCCCAGCTCGGCGAGCTGCACGCCGCGCGCCCCGGCCAGGAAGTCCCAGGCGAACGGGGTGCCGGTGACGACGTGCCGCAGGAACGCCTCCCACTGCACCTTGAAGCCGTTGTCGAACTCCTCGTTGTCGGGCACCTCGGTCCACTGTGCCCGGAAGTCCTCGGTGGCGGGCAGGTCGGGGTTCCAGACCGGCTTGGGGGTTACCGCCCGGTGCTGGGCGCGGCAGCGGCGCAGCCCGGCGACGGCGCTGCCCTCGGTGCCGTCGACCTGGAACTCGACGAGTTCGTCGCGGTGCACCCGGGTGGCCCAGGACGAGTTGAGCGCGGCGACCACCCCGCCGTCGAGTTCGAAGATGCCGTAGGCCGCGTCGTCGGCGGTGGCCGGGTAGGGCCGGCCGGCCTCGTCGACCCGCTGGGGGATGTGGGTGGCGGCCACGCAGGTGACCGCCCGGACCGGGGCGAACAGCTCCTCGAGCACGTACTGCCAGTGCGGGAACATGTCCATCACGATGCCGCCGCCGTCCTCGGTGCGGTAGTTCCACGAGGGCCGTTGGGCGGGCTGCCAGTCGCCCTCGAAGACCCAGTAGCCGAACTCGCCGCGGACGGACAGGATGCGGCCGAAGAAGCCGCCGTCGATCAGCCGCTTGAGCTTGCGCAGCCCGGGGAGGAAGAGCTTGTCCTGGACGACACCGGTGCGGATGCCGGCGGCGTCGGCGGCCCGGACCAGCTCCAACGCGGCAGCGCTGGACTCGGCGAGCGGCTTCTCGGTGTAGATGTGCTTGCCGGCCTCGATGGCCTGGCGGATCGCCTTCTCCCGTTGCTGGGTCACCTGGGCGTCGAAGTAGATCTCCGCGTCGTCGCGGGCGAGGGCGGCGGCGAGGTCGGTGGTCCAGTCGGTGAGGCCGTGCCGTTCCGCGACCGCCCGCAGCCGGGTCTCGTCCCGGCCGACGAGGATCGGCTCGGGCCAGACCCGGGTGCCGTCGGCCAACGCCAGGCCGCCCTGCTCGCGGAGGGCGAGCAGGGAGCGGACCAGGTGCTGGCGGTAGCCCATCCGACCGGTGACGCCGTTGACGATGATGCCGATCGACCTTCGGGTCATGGTCGTTCTTCCCCTCTGCACGTCACATAGGTAAGCGCTTTCCTAGCAGCCTAGGTGGCCGCCCGACCACGGGGCAAGGGCCAGCTCCCACCGTTGCGGTAACCTGTCCGCTACCGCGCGGCCCGCCTCGGGGCCGGACACTTTCGGGGGTGCCCATGGCGACGCTGGCCGATGTCGCCCGCCGCGCCGGGGTCTCCCCCGCCACCGCCTCCCGGGTGATCAACGGCAGCAGCAAACCGGTCGCCGAGGAGCTGCGCGAGCGGGTGCTGCGAGCCGTCGCCGACCTGCGGTACGTGCCGAACGCGCACGCCCAGCTGCTGGCCAGGCCGCAGCGCAGCGTGGTCGGCGTGGTGGTGCACGACGTCTCCGACCCGTACTTCGCCGAGCTGACCCGGGGGCTGCAACGGGTCGCCACCGACCACGGCCGGCTGGTCATCATCTGCAACAGCTACCGCGACCCGGAACGCGAGCTGGAGTACGTGGAGATGCTGCGCGCCCAGCAGGTCGCCGCGATCGTGCTGGCCGGGTCCGGCTACCACGACGCCACCTTCACCGCCCGGCTCGCCGAGAAGCTGGCCGCCTACGAGGCGACCGGCGGCCGGGTGGCGGTGGTCGGCCGGCACGAGCACCCCGGCGACGCGGTGATGCCGGCCAACACCGACGGCGGCCGGTTGCTCGGCGAGGAGCTGCTGCGCCAGGGGCACACCCGGATCGGGGTGGTCGCCGGCCCGCAGGTGCTGACCACCATCACCGACCGGCTCGACGGGCTGCGCGCCGCGCTCGCCGACGGCGGCCACCCGCTGCCCGAAGAGCGGATCCGGTACGCCGACTTCGACCGCGACGGTGGCGCCCGCGCCGCCGGTGAACTGCTCGACGCCGTCCCCGGACTGACCGCCCTGGTGGCGTTGAACGACTCGATGGCCGTCGGCGCGTTGACCCTGCTGCGTGCCCGGGACGTGCCGGTCCCCGGGCGGGTGTCGGTCGTGGGCTTCGACGACATGCCGGTCGCCGCCGACGTCACCCCGGCACTGACCACCGTCCGGCTGCCGCTTGTGGAGCTGGGTGCACGGGCGATGACCCTGGCCCTGGGCCCGGCCGCCGACCGCTCCCGGGTCGAGGTGCTGCCGGCCACCCTGGTCGTCCGGGACAGCCTCGGCCCCGCCCCGGCCTGACCAGCCCGTACCGCGCCGGCCGACCGGTTCGACTGTGCGCACCGGCTCAGGCCGGGGTGGTCGCCAACTCGGCGAGGCGGTCGATCTGCCGGGGGTCGGACAGCGCCGAACCCACCGCCACCACCTGTACCCCGGCGGCGAGGAAGTCGGCGGCGTTGCCCGCGTCGATCCCCCCGGTGGCCACGAACCGCAACTCCGGCAGCGGACCGGCGACCGCCTTGAACCACTGTGGACCGAGACTGACCGCCGGGAAAGCCTTGAGCCAGATCAGCCCGTGGTCGAGCGCGAGCTGTGCCTCGGTGGGGGTGGCCACCCCGGGCAGGTGCGGGATGCCGTAGCTGACCGCCGCGTCGGCCACCGCCAGGTCCAGCCCGGGGGCGACGGTGAAGGCCGCCCCGGCGCTGGCGGCCTGCCGTACCTGGGCAGGGGTCCGCACCGTGCCGGCCCCCACCCGCCGGCCCCGGTCCTTGCCGGCCTCCACCGCCGCCCGCAGGGAGAGCGTGGCGTCCGGGGTACGGATCGGCACCTCGACCACGTCGATGCCGAGGTCCCAGGCCCGTTCGGCGAGCCGGACGGTCTCCGTCGGGGGCAGGTCGCGCAGGATCACCATCACCCGCGCGGTGCCGAACAGGGGTGCGAAGTCGTGCGCGGTCATCAACCGTTCCTTCCGGTGGCAGGGGTGGTGAGCAGGCCGGCGTCGACCAGGTCCAGGCCGGCCCACTCCGGTGCCGGCAGGGCGAGGAGCCGGTCGGCCAGCGCCCGTCGCGGCGGCGGGGCGGTGTCTCCCGCGACGGTCAGGGTGGGGGCCGCGCAGAGGTGCCCGAGCCGCAGGCAGCGGTCCAGGTCGAGGCCGCGCAGCAGCCCCGACAGGCAGCCGGCGGCGAAGGCGTCACCGGCACCCACCGGCTCGTGCACCGGCACCCGCAGCGCGGGGACGAAGACGGTCGGCCCGCTGCGCGGCAGCGCGGTGACCCCGACGTCGGCGTCCTTGACCACCACCAGGTCCGGGCCGGGCAGCAGGTCGCGCACGGCGGTCGGGTCGGTGACCCCCCACAGGGTGTGCGCCTCGTCCAGCCCGACGAGGACCACGTCGGCCGCGTCGGCGAGCCCGCGCAGCACCGGTGCGGCGTCCTCGGCCGACCAGAGCCGGGCCCGGTGGTTGACGTCGAAGGTGACCCGGGCGACGGGCAGCGGTCGGTCGGTGATCGCCCGGCGGACCAGGGCCGCACAGGACGGTGAGAGGGCGGCGGTCACCCCGGACAGGTGCAGCAGCCGGACCCCGGCCAGCCTCGGGTCGTCGAGCACCCCGGGGTCGAGGCGGGAGGCCGCTGAGCCGGACCGGTAGTAGTGCACGGCGGTGCCGCCCGGTGCCGGGTCCTTGAGATAGACACCGGTCGGCGCGGTCGGGTCGACGGTGACCAGGCTGGTGTCCACGCCGGTGGCGCCGACGTGCCGCCGCACCCGCCTGCCGAACGGGTCGTCGCCGACCCGGCTCACCCAGGCGGTCCGGTGGCCGAGCCCGGCGAGTGCGGAGGCCACGTTGGACTCCGCCCCGCCGACCGAGACGCCCAACCGGTCGGCGGCCTCCAGCGGCCCGGTCGGATCCGGGCTGAGCACCACCATCGACTCGCCGACGGTGGCCACCTCGGGTCCGGCCGGCACGGGCCCACCGGGGGGCGACTCCGCGCCGGACGGCCGGTCGGCGGTCACCCCGGCTCCGCGGCGGCGAGCAGGGCGGTCACGCCGGCCCGGTCGTGCACCCCGTCGGCGACAAGCACCCGGTGCTGCCCGGTCCGCCGCCCACCGGCGGGCACCACGGCCGGCCGGTCGAAGGCGAAGGCCACACAGACACCCGGGTACATCGCCGTCCGCACGAACCACCTGTCGCCGAGCCCCAGCCCGGTGAAGACCAGGGTGTACGCCCCACCGCCCGGCGCGACACAGGTCAGCGCGACCCAGCGGGCGGTGCTGCCGTTGGCCGCCTGCTCACCGTCGGTGTCCATGGTGAACGCGGTCGGCTCACCGTCGGCGACCGCCCGCCAGAAGAAGCCACCGTAACCGGCCCCGCCGGGTCGGCCGTTGGTGGCCGGGCTGCCCAGGTGGACGTCCCGCGTCGCCGGGGCGGTGAGGGTGTAGTCGACGTCGAGTGCCCAGGCGTCCGCCGTCACCGGGGTCGCGGCGAGCCGGCGGTGCTCGGTGAGCAGCACCCCGCCGGCGCGGTCGCGCCACTGCAACACGTGCGCCAACCGGTCCCGGGTGCGCTCGCGCCACTGCGTGTGCGCGATCATCCCGTGGTCGTCGCGCCAGGTGTAACCGGTGCCCCGCACGTACGTCCGGCCACCCCACAGGTTGGTGCCGTCGACGTCCTGCACGGCAAGCGACGCCCCGAGGTGCCAGACGTGGTCGGCGGGGAGCGCGTCGGTGACCGGGGTGCCGGCAAGCGTCCGGACCGGGTGCAGGTAGGGCCGGGGGCCGTGCTTGGGGGCCAGCTCGGGACGGACCACGTACCGGGCCACCTCGACGTCGCCGACGTGCAGTGCGGGGTCGTCGTCGCCCGGCCCGGCGGGGCCGGACTCGACCGGCTGCGGACCGGGCCCGGCCGGCTGGGGGACCGACCCGATCGGATCCGGGTCGACGTGGTGCGGGTCGGGGTCGGTGCGGGTCGGGGTGGGGTGGGGGTGACCGGTCACGGTGCCTCCGTCCGGGCGGTGGGCCGGCGGGCGGCGACGGCGTGCAGGGCCGCCAACGCGTAGCCGGCCAGGATCGGCACCGCCACCGGGGTGACAAGTATCCCCAACAGCGTGGCCACCGCGCACACCCCGCCGGCCGCCGCCCAGGTGCCCGGCCGGGCCAGGGCGGTCCCGGCGGCGGCGCGGGCCGCGTCCCGCCAACCCTGCCCGCCGGTCCGTCCGATCGCGACCACGGTCAGCCCGGCGTACCCGGCCAGGGCGGCGGTGACCACGACGGTGCCGGCCAGCGCGAGCCCGCCACCGGGCACCCGGCCGGTGGCCAGCGCGACCAGGTCGACGCCGAGCGCGACGGCGACGGCCACCCCGACGACGCCGGCGACCAGGCCGGCCGGCAGCGCCCGACCGAACCGGGCCAGCGTGGTGCGCAGGTCCGGCCAGCCGCCGAGGGTCAGCCGATCGTGCACGGCGGCGCTGGCGGTGGCCAGGGCCGGCGCGAGGGTGAGCACCGGCAGCGCGGCCAGGATCAGCGCGAACCCGAGCAGCGCCAGGTCGGTGGCGTCGCGCAGGGTGTCCCGCCAGTCCCGGCGGGTCGGCTCGGCGGCCGGCTCCGCCAGTGGGGCGGCGGTCATCCCTTCAACCCGCTGGTGTTGATCCCCTCGACCAGCATCCGCTGGAAGGCCAGGAAGAACAGGAAGACCGGCAGCAGGGACAGCACCGACATGGCGAACATCGGACCGACCGCGCTCTGACTGGTGGAGTCGATGAACAGGGTCAGCGCGACAGGCACCGTGTAGTCGTCCAGGCTGGACAGGAAGACCAGTTGCCGGAAGAAGTCGTTCCAGGTCCAGATGAACGAGAAGATCGCGGTGGTGACCAGCGCCGGCCGGCTCAGCGGCAGGATGACGTGCCGGAAGATGCCGTACGGGCTGGCGCCGTCGATCTTGGCGGCCTCGTCCAGCTCGCGCGGGATGCCCCGCATGAACTGCACCATCAGGAACACGAAGAACGCCTCGGTGGCCAGGAACTGCGGGATGAGCAGCGGCAGGTAGGGCCACTCCCCGCCGACCAGGCCGAGGCTGCGGAAGAGGATGTACTGCGGCACGATCAGCACGTGGCCGGGGAGCAGCAGGGTGCCGATCATCACGGCGAACCAGATCCCCCGCAGCCGGAACCGCAACCTGGCGAAGGCGTACGCGGCGAGCAGGCAGGAGACCGCGTTGCCGGCCACGGTCAGCAGGCTGACCATGGCGCTGTTGAGGAAGAACGTGCCGAAGCTGAGGTCGAAGTTGCCCCAGCCGGCGGTGTAGTTGCCCGGGGTGAACGTCTCGGGCAGCAGGCCGATGTTGTTGACGATCTCTTCCTGCGACTTGACCGAGGTGCCCAGCATCCACAGCAGCGGATAGAGCACCACCGCCACGATCGCGATCAGGATCAGCAACCGCACCGCCTGCCGGCCACCAGGCCGGCGGCGGCCGGTGCGACGCGTCGTCGAGGTCACCGCCACCATCACTTCTCCCCGTCGGAGTAGTGCACCCAGAACCGCCCGGTGCTGAAGAAGATCGCGGTGATCAGGCCGATCGCGATCAGGAACACCCAGGCCATCGCGGAGGCGTAGCCCATCTCCAGGTCGGTGAAGCCGGAGATGTAGAGCTTCAGGGTGTACATCAGGGTCGAGTCGACCGGTCCGCCGGTGCCGTTGCTGAGCACGAAGGCGGCGGTGAAGCCCTGGAAACCGTTGATGGTCTCCAGCACCAGGTTGAAGAAGATGACCGGGGAGAGCATCGGCAGGGTGACGTGCCAGAACTGCGACCACCGGCTGGCGCCGTCGACGGAAGCGGCCTCGTACAGCTCGGTGGGCACCTGCTTCAAGCCGGCCAGGAAGATCACCATGGGCGCGCCGAACTGCCAGATGGCCAGCACCATCAGGGTCTGCAGGGCCCAGTCCGGGTCGCTGACCCAGGGCAGCCCCTCGATGCCGAACAGCGCGAGGAACGAGTTGAACGCGCCGTCCCGGTTGAACATGTTGACCCAGACGATGGCCAGCGCGACGCTGCCGCCGAGCAGCGACGGCAGGTAGAACAGCGCCCGGAACAGCCCCACCCCGCGCCACGCCTTGTTGAGCAGCAACGCCACGCCGAGCGCGGCGGCCAGCTTCAGCGGCACCGCCACCAGGGCGAAGGTCAACGTGACCCGGACCGCGTGCCAGTACGACGGGTCGGCGGTGAACATCCGCTCGTAGTTGGCAAGCCCGACCCACCGCACCTCGGACAGCGGGGTGAGGATGTCGTAGTCGGTGAAGCTCAGCCAGAGCGAGAGCAGCATCGGGATCGCCGTGACGCCCATCAGTCCGATGAGCCAGGGCGAGAGGAATACGTAGCCCGCCAGTCCTTCGGCGTGCCGGTCCCGCCCGACCCGACGCCGGTTGGCGTGGGGGCGGGCGGAACCGGAGCGTCCGGTCCGGCCGGGGGCCGTGGTGAGGGCCACGGGGCCGGCTCCTTTCGTCGACCGCGATCGGTCGATCAGGCGATCGCGGACTTGCAGGCGGTGACGAACTGCTCCGCCGCCTGGGCCGGGCTGGCCCGCTTGTACTGGACGTTCTCGGCGGCCTTGACCAGCTCGGACTTGACCTTGCTGTGTCCCTTGATCGGCACCTGCGGCGACTGGCCGAACTTCTGTGCCAACTCGGACTCGACCTGGATGGACTGCTTCATCGCCGGGTCGGTCACCGTCTCGCTGACCGTGGCCCGCAGGTCCATGTTCGACGGCAGGCCCCGGTCGGTGCCGAGCAGCGCCACCGCCTCCGGGTCGTTGGCCAGGAAGCTGATCACGTCGACGGCGGTGTCGCGGTGCTTGCTGCTCTTGAACACCGACCAGTACATCGAGGCCCGCGCCCACTGCGCGCTCGGGTCACCCGGGTACGCCACGACGCCGAGCTCGTCCTTGGTGTTCTTCTTCAGGTCCGGCATCTGGTTGACCCAGACCCAGGAGGTCGCGGCCTTGCCGGTGACCACGAGCTGCTTGGTCACGTCGCTGGCGTTGCCCTCGTGGATCACGTCGGGGGTGGGGGTGGCGCCCCGGTCCCGGGCGCCCTTCCACAGCTCGAACCACTTCGTCACGTCCTCGGCGGTGAAGCCCAGGTCCTTGCCGTCGTAGAGGTCCTTGCCCTGCTGGCGCAGCCAGACCCAGAACGCCTTGTAGTCGGCGCTCGGGTCCTGGGTGCCCGGGATCTTGGTCTTGCGGGCCACCTGCTCGGCCCAGGCGATGTGCTCCTCCCAGCTCTGGCCGGTGGTCGGCTCCGGAAGGCCGTTCTTGGTCAGCAGGGTCTTGTTGTAGACCAGGCCCTGGGTGTTCTCGCCGGAGGCGACCCCGGCCAGCTTGCCGTCGACGACGCCGTACTCCAGCAGGCTCTTGGGGAACTTGGACACGTCGAGCTTGCCGGAGTCCTGGTAGCTCTTGAGGTCGAGCACGGTGCTGCGGCCGGCGTACTCGGCCAGGTAGTTGTCGTCGATCTGGAACAGGTCCGGCGGGTTGCCGCCGGCGGTGAGGGTGGCCAGCTTGTCGAAGTAGCCCTGGTTGGCCTGCCAGGTCTTCTCGAACGTCACGTTCGGGTGCTTCTTGGTGTAGAGGGCGAGGGCGTCCTCGGTGAGCTTGGCCCGCGCCTCACCGCCCCACCAGAAGACCGAGAGCTTGACCTGGCCGCCGTCACCGGCGGAGTCGTCGTCGCCGCAGGCCGCCGCGCCGAACATCAGCGGTACGGCGACGGCGGTGGCGACCAGGCCGCGCAGGAATCGACGGCGCGGTGCGGGGGTACGGTGGTGCGGTTCGGCCGGCGTGCCGGCGGTGGGGGACGTTGCGGGGTGCATCTGCGCTCACTCCTCGGGTTAGGAGGCGACGACGCCACCGGTGGTCACGGTCGGGCCGCCCGGGTCCGCAAGGCGATGCGGGCCCGGGCCATCCGGAACGGAGCCGGGACGGGATCGACCGGGTACGGGTCCGGTCGAGTCGCGAATGACCAGTTCGGTCTGGAGCATTACCTGTGCGGTGGTGCGACGGTCACCGACGGCCGCTGCCCGTCCCCCGCCGCGTGGGCGGGGTTCGGAGTCGTGCTGCAGCAGCATGTCGACGGCCGTCCGGCCGGCGGCCGCGGTCGGCGTGGCCACCGTCGTCAACTTGGGGCGGGTGAGTCGGCTCAGCGCGATGTCGTCGACCCCGACCACGCTGACGTCCCGGGGCACCCGGATCCCGAGGTGGTCGAGCCCCTCGATCAGCCCGATCGCCATCAGGTCGTTGTAGGCGAGTACGGCGGTGACGCCGCTGTCGCGCACCTGTTCGGCAAGCGCGCTGCCGCCGGTCTCGGTGGGCGGGTTCGGCCCGAGCACGGTCAGCTCGGCCCCGCCGGTGCGGGCGGCGGCCCCGGCCGCCCGGCGCATCTGCTGGTTGGTCCAGGAGCCGCGCGGGCCGCCGAGCAGGGCGAGCTGCCGGTGGCCGAGGCCGAGCAGGTGCTCGATCGCGGTGCGGGCCCCCTGGCCGACGTCCATCATCACGCAGGGCAGGCCGGTCACCTGGCGGTTTATCACCACCACCGGGACCTCCCGGCTGACCTGCTCGATCAGGGCGTTGCTCATCCGAGGGCTGCACAGCAGCACCCCGTCGACCTGCTTGGCCAGCGCGTGGACCAGCTCCTCCTCGGCGGCCGGGTCCTCGTTGGTGTCGGCCACGAAGACGTGGTAGTCGCGGTGCCGGGCCTGCCCCTCGGCCGCCTTGATCAGCGGCGGGAAGAACGGGTTGGCGATGTCCGCGATGATCAGGCCGATGTTGTGGGTCCGGCCGGTGATCAGGGCGCGGGCGGCCCGGTTGGGTCGGTAGCCGAGGTCCTCGGCGCAGGCCAGCACCCGGACCCGGGTCTCCGGGTTGACCAGGTGGGGTGCCGAGAAGGTGCGGGACACCGTGGAGATGTGCACGCCCGAGGCCCGCGCGACGTCGCGGATGGTGGCTGGCACGGGCGGCCCTCTCGTCGATGGTGTGGTCGGGGTCACGTGGGTGTCGCCAATTAATGCAAACGGTTGCTCCACTGTCAACGGGGCTTTGTTACGGATCGATTGCGACGACCCTCCCACCATGCCCTCTTAAGCCCACGAAAGGGGATCTATGCCACGGGATTGGCATCGATCGTTGACGTGGTCTTCGCCATCGTGGTTTCTTCACTGCAAACCTTTGCAGCGAGCGGGGAGGATCCCACCCGATGTCACCACCAGCCGCGCACCGCCGACGGCACGCCCTGGTCGGCACCGGGGCGCGGGCCGAGATGTTCGTCCGCGCCCTCGTCACCGACCACGCCGACACCGCAGAACTGGTCGCCTTCGCCGACGTCAACCAGGCCCGGATGGACGCGCACAACAGGTGGCTGACCGAGTTGGGCCACCCGGCCGTGCCGACCTACCGGGCCGGCGACTTCGCCGCCATGCTCGCCAAGGAGCAGGTCGACGTGGTGCTCGTGACAAGCGTCGACGTCACCCACGACGAGTACGTGGTGGCGGCCCTGCGGGCCGGCTGCGACGTGGTCACCGAGAAGCCGATGACCGTCGACGCGGCCCGCTGCCGGCGCATCCTCGACGCGGTCGCCGAGACCGGCCGGCAGGTCACCGTCGCCTTCAACTACCGCTACAACCCGCTGCACGAGCAGGTCCGGCGGCTGCTCGCCGACGGCGCGGTCGGCGAGATCGGCTCGGTGCACTTCGAGTGGCTGCTCGACGTGCGGCACGGCGCGGACTACTTCCGCCGCTGGCACCGGGACAAGGCCAGCTCCGGCGGGCTGATGGTGCACAAGGCCAGCCACCACTTCGACCTGGTCAACTGGTGGCTCGACGCCACCCCGGTCGAGGTGTACGCGGCCGGCCGGCTCTTCTTCTACGGCGACGCGGGCCGGCGGCACGGCTACGCCCGCGACTACGACCGGGCACACGGCTCCCCCGCCGCCGACGACGACCCGTTCGCCCTGCGGATGGCCGACCACCCCCGGCTGCGCGAGCTCTACCTCGACGCCGAGGGCGAGGACGGCTACCACCGCGACCGCAACGTCTTCGCCCCCGGGGTGAGCATCGAGGACGACATGGCGGTGCTGGCCCGCTACTCCACAGGCGCGACGATGACCTACCACCTCACCGCGTACGCCCCCTGGGAGGGCTACCGGGTGATGGTCAACGGCAGCCGGGGCCGGCTAGAACTGGAGGTGACCGAGAGCGACTTCGTCAGCCCGGCCGCCGCCGGGGCGCTCAAGGGCGCCGCCCTGCACGGCGACGAGGCCGCCGTCGAACACGGCGAGGCCACCCTGACCCTGCGCCCGTTCTGGGCCCCGCCCACCCGGATCCCGGTCGAGGGCTACACCCGGCAGGGCCACGGTGGCGCGGACGCCCGGATGACCCGGGTGATCTTCGGCGGTGAGCCGGACCCGCTGGGCCGGGCCGCCACCGCCCACGACGGGGCGCTGGCCCTGCTCACCGGGCTGGCCGCCAACCGCTCCTTCGACACCGGCGACCCGGTCCGGGTAGCCGACCTGCTCACCCTGCCCTGACCGCTGCCCACCCTGCGCCCGCCCCAACCCTGGTCCGTTGCACCCACCCACCTGCCCACCCCGGCCGTTACGGCCCACCCACCCACCGACCCGCCCCGATCCGCCGACCCGCCGCCCGTACCCGAGGAGTCCCCCGACGTGCCGACCTCTCCTGACCTGCTCCTGCCGACCGACCCGGGCGTCCGGGCCATCGCCCGCGAGCTGTACGCCCTGGCCGGGCCGCAGCCGATCATCTCGCCACACGGGCACGTCGACCCGGCGCTGCTGGCCGAGGACCAGCCCTTCCCGGACCCGGCCCGGCTGCTGATCGTGCCCGACCACTACCTCACCCGGATGCTGCTCAGCCAGGGCGTGCCCCCGGCCGAGCTGGGCGTGCCCAGCATTGACGGCAGCCCGGTGGAGACCGACGGCCGGACGATCTGGCGACGCTTCGCCGCGCACTGGCACCTGTTCCGGGGCACCCCGTCCCGGCTGTGGCTGGAACGCACCTTCAGCGAGGTGTTCGGGGTGGACACACCGCTGACCCCGGCGACCGCCGACGCCGTCTACGACGAGCTGGCCGCCCGGCTGGCCGAGCCGGAGTTCCGGCCCCGGGCGCTGTTCGAACGGTTCCGGATCGAGGTGCTGGCCACCACCGAGTCGCCCCTGGACGACCTCGCCGCGCACGCCAAGCTCGCCGCCGACGGCTGGGGCGGGCCGGGTGGCCGGGTGGTCACCACGTTCCGCCCGGACAACGTCGTCGACATGGAGTTCGACGGCTGGGCCGACAACGTGGCCCGGCTCGGCGAGGTGGCCGGCGTCGACACCGGCACGTACGCCGGCTACCTGGACGCGCTGCGGGCCAGGCGGGCGGCGTTCGTCGCGGCCGGCGCGACCTCCTCCGACCACGGCCACCCCACCGCGCGGACCCTGGCGCTCTCCGCCGACGAGGCGGCGCGGCTCTACGACAGGGGCCGGCGCGGGCTCGCCGACGCCGCCGACGCCGAGGCGTTCCGGGCGCACATGCTCGTGGAGTTCGCCCGGATGTCGCTCGACGACGGGCTGGTGCTGCAACTGCACCCCGGCGCGGTCCGCAACCACAACCGCCAGCTGTACGCCACCCACGGCCGCGACGTCGGCGGGGACGTCCCGCACGCCACCGAGTACGTGCACGCGCTGGCCCCGCTGCTCGACGCGTACGGCAACGACCCGCGGCTGCGGGTGGTGCTCTACACCCTCGACGAGTACACCTTCACCCGGGAGCTGGCCCCGCTGGCCGGTGGCTACGCCGCGCTCTACCTCGGCGCGCCCTGGTGGTTCCTGGACTCCCCCGAGGTGCTGCGCCGGTTCCGGGAGGCGGTCACCGAGTCCGCCGGGTTCTACAACACCGCCGGCTTCGTCGACGACACCCGCGCGTTCTGCTCCATCCCGGTCCGCCACGACGTGGCCCGCCGGATCGACGCCGGGTTCCTGGCCCGCCTCGTCGCCGAACACCGGCTGACCGAGGACGAGGCCGCCGAGACGGTCGTCGACCTGGCGTACCGGCTGCCCAAGAAGGTCTTCAGGTTCGGAGGGTCCGCATGAGCACCAGGATCACCGACGTCGACGTTCACGACGTCCGGTTCCCCACCGCGGCGGCCGGCGACGGCTCGGACGCGATCAACCGGGGCGACTACTCGGCCAGCTACGTCGAGCTGCGTACCGACGGCGGCCCGACGGGTGCCGGATTCACCTTCACCAACGGGCGGGGCAACGAGATCACCTGTGCGGCGATCGACGCCCTCGCCCACCACGTGCGGGGCCGGACGGTGGAGGAGATCGCGGCCGAGCCGGTGGCGTTCTGGCGGTCGCTCACCGCCGACGTGCAGCTGCGCTGGCTGGGGCCGGAGAAGGGGGTCATCCACATGGCCGCCGGCGCGCTCGTCAACGCGGTCTGGGACCTGCGGGCCAAGCTGGCCGGCAAGCCGATGTGGCGCTACCTCGCCGAGCTGCCCACCGACGAGCTGGTCGCCAACGTCGACTTCCACCACATCACCGACGCGCTCACCCCCGACGAGGCCGCCACCATCCTCGACAAGGGATTAGTCGGAGGGTCGGAACGGCTCGCGGAACTTGAGCAGAGTGGTTTTCCGTCGTACACGACGTCGGTGGGGTGGTTGGGGTATCCGGACGAGAAGGTGCGGGCGTTGACCCGCGAGGCGTACGCCCAGGGGTGGCGGGCGATGAAGATGAAGGTCGGCGGCCCGCCCGCCGACGACCTGCGTCGGGCGCGGATCATCCGGGCCGAGATCGGCCCCGACGCGCTGCTGATGATGGACGCCAACCAGGTCTGGGACGTCGACGAGGCGATCACCAACATGACCGCGCTGGCCGAGGTCGACCCGTACTGGATCGAGGAGCCGACGCACGCCGACGACATCCTCGGCCACGCCCGGATCGCCCGCGCGGTGAGCGGGCTGACCGACGGCCGGTGCCGGGTCGCCACCGGTGAGGTGGCCGCCAACCGGGTCATCTTCAAGCAGCTGCTCCAGGCCGAGGCGATCGGGGTGATGCAGATCGACGCCTGCCGGGTCGCCGGGGTCAACGAGGTGCTGTCGGAGATCCTGCTGGCGGCGAAGTTCGGGGTGCCGATCTGCCCGCACGCCGGTGGCGTCGGCCTCTGCGAGTACGTGCAGCACCTGGCCATCTTCGACTACCTGCGGGTCGGCACCAGCCTGGACGGGCGGATGGTCGAGTACGTCGACCACCTGCACGAGCACTTCGTCGACCCGGTCCGCACCCGGGGCGGCCGGTACCTGCTGCCCACCGCCCCCGGTTACAGCGCCACCATGCGCCCCGGGTCGATCGCCCGGTTCCGCTTCCCGGACGGCCCGGAATGGCGGTGAACGGGGGCACCGACCGGCTGGGCCTGGCCACCCTGCGCCGGCTGCCCGAGCCGAGCCGACCGCTGATCCGACCGGGCACCGTGCCGGCCGGCATCGTCCACCTGGGACTCGGCGCGTTCCACCGGGCCCACCAGGCGGTCTACACCGAGGCGGCGATCGGCGCGGCCGGCGGCGACTGGGCCATCGTCGGCGTCGCCCCGCGCAGCACCGCGCTGGTCGAGGCCCTCGCGGCGCAGGACGCGCTGTTCAGCGTCAGCACGCTGGCCGCCGACCGGTCCGAGACCCGGGTGGTCGGCGCGTTGGCCGGGGTACGCCACGCGGCCAGCGACCCGGCGGCGGTGGTCGCGCTGCTCGCCGACCCGGCGATCCGGGTGGTGACGCTGACCGTGACCGAGAAGGCCTACCAGCTCGACCCGGTCTCCGGGGCGCTGCGGGCCGACCCGGAGCTGACCCTCGACCTGACCACCGACCGGCCTCCGGTCACCGTGCCCGGCCTGCTGGTACACGGGCTGCTCGCCCGTGCCGCCGCGCAGGCGGGCCCGATCGCGCTGGTCAGCTGTGACAACCTGCCGGCGAACGGGCGTCGGCTGCGCGGCCTGGTGCAGCAGTCACTGGCCCTGGCCGGGGCGTCGGACACCGTGCTGGACGCCCTCGCCGGGCAGGTGGGTTTCCCCGGCACGATGGTGGACCGGATCGTCCCGGCCAGCACCGACGGGACGCGGGCGACCGCCCGCGCCGCGTTGGGGGTGGCCGACCTGGCCGCGGTGGCCGCCGAGCCGTACCTCCAGTGGGTGATCGAGGACGACTTCCCCGGCGGCCGGCCGGCCTGGGAGCAGGCCGGCGCGGTGCTCACCACCGACGCCGGGCCGTGGGAGCGGCTGAAGCTGCGCGGCCTCAACGGCGTGCACTCGGCGGTGGCCTACCTGGGCGCGGTGGCCGGCCGCGAGACGATCGCGGACGCGCTGACGTTGCCCGGCCTGACCGACGTGCTGCGCCGGTTCGTCGCCGACGACGTCGCCACCAGCTTCACCCCACCCGACGGGGTACGGGTCACCGGGTACGGCGACGAGGTGCTGGCCCGCTTCGCCAACCCGGCGATCCGGCACCGCACCCTCCAGGTGGCGATGGACGGGTCGCAGAAACTGCCGCAGCGGGTCCTGCACACCGCCGCCGACCTGCGCGCGCGCGGCAGGTCGGCATACTGGTCGGCGCTGGTCGTGGCAGCCTGGCTGCGGTTCCTCGACGGGCGGGCCGACGACGGCACCGTGCTGCCGCTTGACGACCCGCTGGCCGACCGGATCACCGCCGCGCTCGCCGCCGCCGACGGCACCCCCGCCGGCACGGTCGGGGCGCTGTTCGCCCTGCCCGAGGTCTTCCCGGCCGCGCTCGCCGACGACGACGGGTTCCGCACCGACGTCACCGGGTGGCTCGGCGCGCTGCGTACCCACGGTGTGGCGGCGGTCCTGGCGGGTGCGGCGTGACGGGCCCGGTGCCGCCGGCCGCCGTTGGTGGGCTCGCCGCCCAGGGCGCACCGCCCGCCCGACCCACCGCCGCGACGCCACCGGCCGGGACCGGGCACCCCGGGGTCGCCGTGCCCCGGGTGGCGATCGTCGGGGCGAACGGGCACGGCCGCTGGCACCGGCGGACGGTGGCCCCGCTGCACGCGGCGGGACGGTTGCGGCTGGTGGCGCTGGTCGACGTGCGGCCGGTCTCCGACGAGCCGGCCGCGCCCGTCCCACCCGGGGCCACCGTGCACACCGACCACCGGGAGATGCTCGCCGCCACCCGCCCCGACGTGGTGATCGTGTGCACCCCGCCGCACACCCACCTGCCGATCGCCCTGGACGTCCTCGCCGCCGGTGCGGACCTGCTGCTGGAGAAGCCGCCGGTGCTGTCCACCGCCGAGCACCGGGCGCTGGCCGAGGCGCTGGCCGAGGGCGGCCGGGTCTGCCAGGTCGGCTTCCAGGCGCTCGGGTCGGTGGCGCTGGCGCAGTTGTCGGCCGCCGTCGGGCAGGGCCGGCTGGGCACCGTCACCGGCATCGGCACGGTCGCCGCCTGGCAGCGGCCGGACGGCTACTACGCCCGCTCCCCGTGGGCCGGTCGGCGCACCCTGCACGGCCGGCCCGTGCTGGACGGGGCGCTGGTCAACCCGTTCGCGCACGCCGTGATGCAGTGCCTGGCGGTGGCCGAGACGGTGGTCGGGGCACCGGTGCGGCCGGCGCGCATCGAGCTGGAACGCTACCGGGTCCGGCCGATCGAGGTGGACGACACCGCCACGCTGCGGATCGTCACCCCCGGCGGGCCGCCGATCGTGGCGGCGGTGACGCTGGCCGGGGAGGACTTCGTCGCCGGTGAGGTGATCGTGACCGGCACCGCCGGGCGGGCGGTGCTGGAGTACCCGACCGACCGGCTGTTGCTGCCCGGCGACCCGGAGCCCCGGGAGGTGCCGGGGCGGCGGGGGCTGCTGGAGAACCTGCTCGCCCACCGCGCCGACCCGGCCGGCACCCCGCTGATCGCCCCGCTGGCCCGGACCGCGCCGTTCACCGCCGTGCTGGAGCAGGTGCAGCGCGCTCCCGAGCCGACCATGCTCGGCGGCGACCTGGTCACGGTGACCGGCAGCGGGCCGGAGCGGGCGGTGACGGTACGCGGCATCAACGCGGCGCTGCGCCGGGCCGCCGAGCAGGGGGCGCTGCTGTCGGAGCTGGCGGTGCCGTGGGCGGTGCCCCCGGTGCGCACCGAACTGGCAGTGCACCAGGGCTGTTGAGCCAGGGCGGCCCGGTCCCCCCCGCAGACCTGGCGGAACCGACCGCACCATCCACCACATCCTCCGGAGCGTCACATGCGTCCACGAACCACCGGGGCGGCCCTGGTCGCCGTCTCCCTCCTCCTGACCTCGGGCACCGCGGCACACGCCGCGCCCGGCCGTACCACCACCGACGGGGTTCCCCGGGCGGTCGAGCGGCTGGCCCGGCAGACCCTGCCGGCCGGCGACGGCTGGGCGGCCGACGGCCCCGGCACCACCGGCGGCACGGCGGCCGGCCCGGACCAGGTCCACCTGGTGCGCAGCCGGGCCGACCTGGTCCGCGCACTGGGCGGCGACAACGCCACCAACCGGACCAACGCCACCCCGAAGGTGATCGTCGTGGACGGCGTCGTCGACGGGTTCGCCGCCGACGACGGCAGCCTGCGCAGCTGTGCCGACCTGGCCGACCCGGAGTACAGCCTGCCGGCCTACCTGGCCGCGTACGACCCGGCGGTGTGGGGCATGGTGCCGCCGACCGGGGCGCTGGAGGCGGCCCGGGTCCGTTCGGTGGCCAACCAGACCCGGCAGACGCAGATCAACGTCGGCCCCAACACCACCATCGTCGGCCGGCACGGGGCCACCCTCACCGGGCTGACCCTGATGATCGACGGGGCCAGCAACGTCATCGTCCGCAACCTGACCTTCGACGACGCCCGGGACTGCTTCCCGGCCTGGTCCCCCACCGACGGCGCGACGGGCAACTGGAACTCCCAGTACGACCAGGTCTCGGTACGCCGCAGCGAGCACGTCTGGGTCGACCACAACACCTTCACCGACGGCGACAACCCGGACAGCGCCCAGCCGGTGTACTTCGGTCGGCCGTACCAGGTGCACGACGGTTCGTTGGACGTCACCCACACCGCCAGCCTGGTGACCGCCTCGTACAACCGGTTCGCGGGAAGGGACAAGCTGATGCTGATCGGCTCGTCCAACACGGTCGGGCCGGACGTCGGCCGGTTGAAGGTGACGCTGCACCACAACCTGTTCGACCGGGTCCTCCAGCGGCTGCCCCGGGTCCGATTCGGCCAGGTCGACGTCTACAACAACTGGTACCGGCTGGCCGGCGACGACTTCGAGTACGCGATCGGCGTGGGCGTGCAGTCCGCCGCGTACGTGGAGCACAACTTCTTCACCCTCGGCGTCGGCATCACCCCCGCCGACCTGCTCTACGACTGGGGTGGCACCGCCGTCACCACCCGGGGCAACTGGGTGGACGCCCACCACGCGCTGCCCCGCCCGGTCGACCTGGTGGCCGCCTACAACGCGACCCATGATCCGGACCTGGGCGGTGACGCCGGCTGGACGCCGACCCTGCGCGCGTCGGCGGCCGTACCCGCGCCGCTGGTGCCGATCGTGGTCGGGGCGCTCGCCGGGGCCGGCCGACTGCCCCTGTGACCCGCCTGCCCCTGTGACCCGCCTGCCCGCTCGCCCGCCGGTCGGGCCGCGCCGTCGTGGGTGCGGCCCGACCGGTCGGTCGTCCATCCGCCCGCCGCCTCCCGACCAGGGGCCCGGCCCACGGCACCCGGCGGCGGGGAGCCGGCGTCAGGGAATCCGGGCGGCGCGGATCACGAGGGTGACTACCTGGGCAGGGTCATCACCTCGGCACCGTCGGGGGTGATGGCGATCGTGTGCTCGCTGTGCGCCGTGCGGCAACCGGTCGCGCTACGCAGCGTCCAGCCGTCGGCGTCGGTGACGAGTTCGGCGGTGTCCGCCATCACCCAGGGTTCCAGGGCCAGCAGCAGCCCGGGGCGCAACCGGTAGCCGCGACCGGGCCGGCCGGTGTTGGACACGTGCGGGTCCTGGTGCATGGTGGAACCGACGCCATGGCCGCCGAACTCGGTGTTGACCCGGTAGCCCGCCGCGTCGAGGACCGTGCCGATGGCGTGCGAGATGTCGCCGACCCGCGCACCCGGGCCGGCGGCGGCGATTCCGGCGCGCAGTGCGCGTTCGGTCGCGTCGATCAGCGCGAGGCTCTCCGGGGGGCGGGTGTCGCCCACCACGAAGCTGATGGCCGAGTCGGCGACCACCCCGCCGAGACAGACCGCGAGGTCGAGCGAGAGCAGGTCACCGTCGGTGAGCGTACGGTCGTGCGGCAGGCCGTGCAGTACCGCGTCGTTGACCGACGTGCAGATGTAGTGGCCGAACGGGCCGCGCCCGAAGGACGGCTCGTAGTCGACGTAGCAGGACTGCGCCCCGGCCTCGACGATCATCCGGCGCGCCCACTCGTCGATCTCCAGCAGGTTGGTGCCGACGACGGTGCGGCTCTTCAGGGTCTGGAGGATCCCGGCGACCAGGGCACCGGTGTCCCGCGCCCGCCGCACGTCGGTGGGGTTCAGGATCTCGATCATGCAACGCCCTCCTCGGACCACCAATAAATATCCCGGCCATGTTATCCCGGTACTAGAATCGCAACCATGGTCAGGTTGCCGCTCACTCCCGCCGAGGTCGAACGCGGACAACGCCTCGGTGCACTGCTGCGCCGCGCCCGGGGCCAGCGTTCGATGCTCGGCACCGCGCTGGCCGCCGGGCTCTCCCCGGAGACCCTTCGCAAGATCGAGTCCGGCCGGGTGGCCACCCCCGCCTTCCCGACCATCGCGGTGCTCGCCGACGTCCTCGGCCTCTCCCTCGACGCGGTCTGGTCGGAGATCAACCGGTCCGACGGCGGGATCGACCTCGCCGGCCAGGTCCGCGCCCCCGGCGAGCGGCTGGCCTCGTAACCCGCCGCCACCCCGGCGAAGTGATACAGGGAGAATGACCCCCGGGTGACGGCCGGGCTTCCAGCCCCGGTGGCGTGGATCAACGGGAGGTGGACCCGGGTGGCGGGTGGACGCGACGTGGACGGGGGCTTCCCCGACCCGGCGACCGAACCTCTCCCGCCGGCCGACCCGACACCACCCATCGACCCGGTGCCACCGGTCGGTCCGGCACCACCCATCGACCCGGCGCCACCGGTCGGCCCGGTGACCCGTGACGTGCCGGGGGCGTTCCGCGTCGCGCTGGCCGCCGATCCGGCGCAGCTCTCCCCCACCCGGGAGGCCCTGCGGGCCTGGCTGACCGGGCTCGGGGTGGGCGAGGCGGAGGTGGAGGTGGTGCTGATCGCGGTCGGCGAGGCGTGCGCCAACGCCATCGAGCACGGCTACCGGTTCGCAGCCGGGTCGACCGTCCGGGTGCAGGCGCGGCTACACGGCGATCGACTGGAGATCGAGGTGTCGGACACCGGCGGTTGGCGGGAGGCCCCTTCGGACGACAGGGACCGGGGCCGCGGGCAGTTGATCATGATGCGGTTGATGGACGAGGCTCGGATCGACGGCACCGCCGCCGGGACGACGGTACGGCTGGTCAAGCACCTCGTCGACGCCTCCTGAGACCGCTGCACCGCCCATCCGTTCCTACTCCAGGCCGGCCGGCTCTGCACTTCGGCGCTGGTGACCCGCCAACCGGAGCGGTTCTGCCGGGTGGACGAGAGCGCCCCGATCCGGGATGCGCCGGTTCTGGCGACTGATGTCGGAACGCAACCTCCCGTCGTGGCGGCGCTGGTGACGATCAGTCGCACAGCGGACGGCGGGGTCGGATGGGCAGTGAAGATCGGCTATAAGTAGGCGATGGAGTTCCCGCCGTACCTCGCCACCATGCCGATGCACGCGATCACCGAGCTGCACGGCGAGCCGGGCCTGCTGGCCCGGTTCCGGTTGGAGCTGCCGGCCTTCCCGGCCGCCGAGCGGGACCGGCTGACCGCCGCCCTGGACCTCGCCGCCGAGCTGCACCGCGACGACCGCCGTTCCCGGGAGCCCTACCTCAACCACCTGTTGCGGGTGGCCATCCGGATGATGCACCACTATCAGGTGCGCGACGTCGACGTGATCGTCGCCGGGTTGCTGCACGACGCGGTGGAGGACCACCCGGGCGAGCTGGCCGGCGCGGGAGCCGCCGACCCGACGGCGGCGGCGCTGGCCACCCTTGCCGGCCGGTTCGGGTCGCGGGTGGCCCGGCTCGTCGCGGCGGTCACCAATCCGGCGTACGACCCGGAGCGCGACCCGCACGTGCAGTACCGCGAGCACGTCGCGGCCAGCCTGGACCGGGAGCCGTGGGCACGGGTCATCAAGGTCTCCGACTTCACCGACAACGGCGTGGGGGTGGTCTACGCCGTCGGGCCGAAGGTGGCCCGCTCGGCGGCGAAGTACCGACCGCTGGTACCGGTGTTCCGGGAGCTGATCGCCCGACCGGACACCCCGCTGTCGATGCCGGTGAAGCGGCACATCTTCGCCCAGCTCGACCTGGCCGAGGAGCGGTTCAGCGCGATCCTCGACCACCCCGCCTGACCGTCAGCAGGCCGCGCCGGGTGGCACGGACACCCCGCAGCCGCCGAGGACGGCGGAGAGCCGGTGCCACAGGTCGGGCAGCCGCTGCGGGGTGTCCCGCAGCAGCAGGCAGACCGGTTCCCGGGAGCCGGCCGACACCCCGCCGATCACGTCGAGCAGGGTGCCGAGCTGGCCGGGTGGCTCGTCGGTCAGCAACAGGCCGGCGTCGGTCACCTCGAGGGTGAGCGGCCCGACGTCGAGCCGGTCGGCCAGCAGGTCGGCCAGCGCGTCCCAGTTACGGCCGAAGTGTCCGGGCAGGTCGAGGGCGTCGGTGAGAGCGTCGAACAGCGCCGGGCGGGTGCGGGCCGCCGCCCCGGGCACGGTGACCGACGGCGTCGGGTGCCCTGCCGGCTGCGGCTCGTCGGTCACCCGCAGCCAACCCGGCTGGCGCTGTCCGGTCATCGTGCATCCTCCTGCTCGACGGGGTGGGCCGGCGGACCGGCCCACCCCGGTGGTCCTCGGTCAGATCCGGTAGAAGTTCGCGTAGTGGTCGGGCGAGAACCAGGTCGCTCCGGTGCTCCTGTTCACCACGATGCGGTACGCGTCCCGCGCCGCGCCGGAGACCCGCGGATAGACGTCGTACTCGTAGTAGGTGGCGTTGGCGGGAAGCTGGCCCTCGTAGTTGTAGAACTGGCCACCGGCGAAGTTCGACAGCCCGCCGCTCCAGGCGTACCAGCCCCGGCTGGTCGGGAAGCCCTTGGCCGACCAGCCGGAACGGGCGGTACGGGCGTCCGCGCAGCGGGACATCGTGCAGGAGCCGTAGACCGCCGCCGACGCGGAGTCGGTCAGCCTCGGGGCCACCACGGACGGCCCGACGAGCATCGCCGCGACCAGGGCGGTCAGCAGGGCGAGCGTGCCCGGCAGTCGGCGCGGTCGGGCGACCGGAGTCGGGGCGGTCACGGGGATGGCGGCGATGGCGGGGGTGACGGGGGTGACGGGGATGGCGGGGGTGACGGGGTTCGCGGGAGTGCGCAACGGGTCCTCCGGGTCGCGGGGGCCGACAGGAATGCATCGATCAGGATGGTTATCCCGATCAGCCACATTCTGGCGGGAAGCGAACCCCGCCGACCAGAGGTCAGCCTGGCAACCGTGGATGAACGCACCATGATCGGCACCCCACCGCCGGCTGAATGCTCAGTCGGCGCAGCCGGGACCGGGCAGCCCTGTCGGCCGCCCGGTCCCGGCGGGGTCAGCAGCCGATCCGGCTGGTGCTCAGGGCGACGTCGTCGTACCAGATGGTGTCCGCGCCCTCGCCGTAGCTCTCCCAGCCCAACTTCAGGTCGGTCAGCCGGGGCCGCCAGGTGCGGTTGTACCACTGGCCGTCGATGTCGTGGCTGGGCACGCCGTCGGCGGTCAGCCCGGTGACGGCGGTGCCGTCCAGCCAGGTGCGCAGTTGCCCCTGGTTGCCGTCGACCATGAACTCCAGGCACGTCCAACGCCCGGTGGGCAGCGGCACGCTCAGCGCCACCCCCGACGGGCTCTGCTCGGGCAGCGTCGCGTCGTCGGAGGCCCGGTTCCACTGCAACGCGCCGTTCTGGCCGCCCATCCGCAGGTCCTTGTTGCCGTCGGCGGTGTCGGTCATCGCCGTCATGGTGACATGCTGGGTCGGCAGCGCGGTGGTGTGGCGCAGCCAGATCCGGCCGTACCGCACGGTGCCCACGGCGCTGAGGTCCTTGTTGGACCGGACGAAGACGTGGTTGCAGTAGCCGGCCGCGCCGTCGATCCGCAGCGAGCGGCTACCGCTGTGGGCGGTCGCCGTGTCCACCGAGGCCCGGCCCGCTCCGGAGCAGTCCGGGTTGACCACACTCCAGTCGCCGGCCGGCGTCGTGCCGGTCTGGTTCTCGAAGCCGTCACAGAGCACCGCACCGGCACACCCGACCGGCGGCGGCGTCGTGGGCGGCGCAGTCGTCGGCGGCGGGGTCGTCGGCGGCGGCGTGGTCGGCGGCGGGGTGGTCGGCGGAGGGGTCGTCGGCGGCGGCGTGGTCGGCGGCGGGGTCGTCGGCGGCACCGGCGTGGTGGTCGGAGGCACCGGCGTGGTGGTCGGCGGCGGACCGCCGTTGCACGGTACGCCGTTCAGCGCGAACCCGGTCGGCGCGGCGGCACCCGAGGTGCTGGTGCCCTGGACGCCGAACTCTGTGGCACCGCCGGCCGGCACGCTGCCGTTCCAGGTGGCGTTGCGTGCGGTCACCGTCGTGCCGGCCTGGCTGACCTGGGCGTTCCAGCCACCGGTGATCCGCTGGCCACCCGGGTAGGACCAGGTGACGGTCCAACTACTCAGGGCGGTGTCGCCCGGGGAGACCCGGACGTTGGCGGTGAACCCGCCGGTCCACTCGTTGGGCTGGTAGTCGATCCGGCAGCCCTGGGCGGCCGAGGCGGTGCCGGCGAGCACCGTGGTGACGGCCGCCGCCACCGTGGCGGTGACGGCTAGGGCGGCGGTGATACGGGTACGGGAAATCCTCACAGGGGTCCTTCCGGCTGGCCGTCGGTACGCACCGACGGCGCAGGAGCAACGATGTCGCTCGCGCGTCGACGTGCCTGCTCGGCACGTGGACAACGGCCCGGCTCAGGCCACACAGCCGCCTGGCAACACGGCGGCACCCGAGCCCAATGTAGTGATGGTTGCCTATGGAAACAAGTCCACCGTCGGCTCACGCCCGGCACGGCCGATCGACTGCACCCGCTCACCGATCTCATCGACGGGTACGACGGCATCCACCAACGCCCGTACGGCGAACTCGTTCCCACGCCTCCGAGATCCGCAACTGCGTGAATCCGCTGAAGAAGCCGCCGCCCGAAGATGATCTCGCCACCACCAACCGAACGGCCATCTCCGGCATTGCCAAGCCCACAGATCCCGAGCAGCCGCCCCGGCCGGTCGACACATGATCGGGTCGACCGGCCGGGTGTGCGGCTCAGCGGCCAGCGGTGAGGCTGGCGCAGTCGGTCTCGTCGGGCAGCAGCGGCCGGAGGGTGACCGTCCACTGCTTCCCGCCGGAGGTCCACGGGGTCGCGGCGTTGGCCTTGCCGGCGGTGGCGATCACCTGTTGCACGGCGGTGCCGGTGACCGTCACACAACCCAGGTTGAGGCCCTCGCCAAGGCTGGCACCGGGCAACGTCGGGCCGAGCCACTCCACCCTGGGCTGCTTCGCCGTCTCCGGGGTGGCGACCCACGGCCCGGCCACCGCCGCGATGGCGGTCGGCTGGTACGGCTGCGTCGCAGCGCTCCCCGGGTCGGTCACCTTGTCGGCGAACGCCCGCAGTTTGTCGCGGGCGGCCTGCTGGGCGGCGGTCAGGCCGGACTGGGGGCCGGTCGCCTCGCCCAGGGCGTAGACCTCCAACTGCTCGGTGCCCACCGCCCCCCGGATGGTGAACCGGGTGGTGGCCACGTCGGTGATCGACGGGGTGCCCACGTCGACCGAGCTGCCCACCCCGGCGGCGCGGGCCTGCTCGACCAGCTTCGCCACCTCGGCCGCGCTGATCGTGCGGACCTGGACGTTGGGCAGCGCCGGCCCGGGATAACTCAGGACGGTCGGCCCCTGGGTGATCACCCGACCGTCACCGTAGACGCTGACGGCCGGCAGCCGGGTCAGGTTCGTCTCGGGCCGCACGAAGCCACCCGTGTAGTCGATCCGGAGCACCGGCACGTCAGCAGGAAAGGTAGGCGCGGCATCCTCGGCTGCGCCGGTCGGCTCACCCTGCCCCGCGCAGGCAGCCGTGAGCAGGAGCAGCGGAACGACCGCCACCCACATGCCTCGAAAACTAGTCATACCCCTTGGACGCACCCACACCCCCCACGGCTCCCCCCACTTTCCCCACCCCCACCCCACCTCCCGCTCCCACCCCGGTCCGCCCCGGTGATCAAGAGGTTTACGTCAAGGTTGATCTTCTGAATGACACAAACCTCTTGATCACCGGGGCACAGCGCTCGGCGTGAGGAGCGGGCGAGGCGAAGCGGAGACGCGGGGGCGCAGAGCCTGCCATGCGCCCGGTGATCAAGGAGTTTGCGTCATCGGGGAGATCAACGTCGACGTAAACCTCTTGATCACCGGGTAGATCGCCGCGCGTGGGGCGGGGTGAGGCGGGTTAGCGGGTCAGGGCTCGCGCATCCAGAGCTTCGGGTCGTTGACGAAGACGCCCTTGCCCTGGTGTCGCCAGATCACCCGCAGCGCTTCCAGCCGGACGTAGACCTGTTTGACCGTCGACGGACTGACCTTGTACAGCGAGGCAAGCTCCGTGATCGAGGGCAGCTTCTCCCGGCGTGAGCTTCTTCGCTCTCACGTCGGCGACGATCTTGTCGGCGATGCGGATGTAGTCGGCGGTGATCGGCATGACTCCCCCTGCGTGGCACGCCAATTCGATCACGCAAGGACACCCTCCAACAACTCTATGTTCAACTCAGGTGACTGAGACAGCTAAGTTGATTCCTGCCTCTCCCCTCGCGTGGCAACGAGAGAGGGGTTTCCCCGGTCGGGGCGGGTGTGTGCCCGCCCCGACCCCGTCCGGCTGTTCTGCTGTCGTACCGCTGCCGGCCCACCGGCCGTCGGCAGTCGAGCCGACCGCAAGCCGGCCAGGCCCGACGGAGCTCGTCGGTGAGGGCGGGTGTCCGGCGGGCGTTCCCCCGGGCGGCAGCCGGCGATCAGGCGCCGGACGCGTCCTCGGCAGGATGCCGGTCCGGCTGCCCCTGGCGGGCGCGCAGGAACGGGCCGAGGCCCATCCCGTCCTCGGTGGCCAGGAACGCGCCGCGCGCGGTCAGCAGCGTCTCGTCGGCGTGCGTCATGCAGCCCCACGCCGTGTCGCCCCACGAGTCGGCGAGCTTGACCTCTGCCGGCTCCGCGCAGGGCTCGCCGCGCGGGCCGCCGATCTGGCACCGGGCGGGTGCGCCGCCGCGCCGGCCGACCGCCTCGGCGGCCTCCCGGATCAGCGAGAACCGCGCCTCGCCGCCCGCCTGCGGGTCCCGCTCCTGCTGCGGTACGGCCTGCCGCTGCCCGAAGGCGACCACGTTGCCGTCGGGGTCGGTGACCCGGCACTCGCCCCCGGGGGCGTGCTCCGGGTAGCCCGCCTTCTGCACGGGGTGCCCGGCGGCGGTGAGCCGCTCGGCGGTCGCGGTCAGGTCGTCCACGTACAGGTAGACGAGTAGGGGCAACTCGACGGTGACCAGGCGGGGGGTGACCGCCGCCAGCAGCAGCGTCAACTCCCCGCACCGCAGGTACGACCAGCGTGATCCGCCGTCGCCGCCGGCCCGGATCTCGGTGTAGCCGAAGATCTCGTAGAACCGTCGGGCCGCGTCGGCGTCCGCCACGTACAGCACCGGCACCTGGGCCGCCACACCACTTTGCACGGCGTCACTCTAACCACTGCCGATCGGGGACTCGCGTCTCGTAGTTCGGGTTCTCGATCCCGTGCCATCGCCCCTGGTCACGGCCCCGCCGGGAGCAGGTCAGGGCGCGGGACGGCGGGACGGCTCGTCGGTCAGGTGGCCAGGGTGGCGTACCGGCCGGCGCGGGCAAGCAGGGTGTCGTGGGTGCCGGACTCGACGATCCGGCCGTGGTCGAGTACCGCGATCTGGTCGGCGTGCCGCACCGTGGAGAGCCGGTGCGCGATGGTGATCACCGTACGACCCTCGGCGAGGGTGTCGAAGGCCCGTTGCACGGCGCGTTCGGTCTCGGTGTCCAGCGCGCTTGTCGCCTCGTCCAGCACCAGCACCCGGGGGTCGCGCAGCAGCGTACGGGCGATGGCCAGGCGCTGCTTCTCGCCGCCGGAGAAGCGGTGGCCCCGGGAGCCGACGACCGTGTCGTACCCGTCGGGAAGGGCGGCGATCAGTTCGTGGATCTGCGCGGCGCGGGCGGCGTCGACCAACTGGGCGTCGGTGGCGTCGGGGCGCGCGTACCGCAGATTTTCCCGGATGGTGGTGTGCAGCAGGTAGGTCTCCTGGCTGACCACGCCCACGACGGCGGCCAGGTCGGTGAGACGCATGTCGCGCAGGTCGACGCCGTCGATGGTGATCCGGCCGGCGCCCGGGTCGTGCAGCCGGCTGACCAGCGCGGCGAGCGTGCTCTTGCCGGAGCCGGTCTCACCGACCAGCGCGAGGCTGGTGCCGGCCGGGACGTCCAGGCTGATGCCGGCGACGGCGGCGGTGTCACTGCCCGGGTAGCTGAAGGTGACGTCCTCGACGCGCAGGTGCCCGCGCACCCGGGTCGGGTCGACAGTCACCGGCCGGGCCGGGTCGTCCACCTCTACCGACAGGTCCAGGTACTCGAAGATCCGGGCGAACAGCGCCAGCGAGGCGGTCAGCGTGACGCCCACGTTGAGCAGCCCCATCAGCGGCCGGAACAGCCCACCCTGGAGGGCGGTGAAGGCGACCAGGGTGCCGATGCTGAGCGTGCCGGCGGTGCCGGGCAGCCCCGCGCCGAGGTAGATCACCGCCGGGATGGCGGCGAAGATGATCGTCATGGTGGCCATCCGCCAGCGACCGGCCAGCTCCGAGCGTAGCTCCAGGTCGACCAGCCGGGCCGAGCTGGTCGAGAACCTGTCGATCAGCGCGCCGCCCGCGCCGAGGGTCTTGCTGAGCTGCACGCCGCTGATCGACAGCCCCTCCTCGATGGTGACGTTGAGGTCGGCCAGCTCCCGCTGGCGCTGGGCGGTGATCTCGCGGCGCATCGCGGCGACCCGGCGGGTCAGCCAGATGGCCGGCGGCAGCACCACCAGCGACACCAGGGTGAGCCGCCAGGACAGCGCCACCATAGCGACCAGCGTGGCCACCACGGTGGTCAGGTTGGACGCGATCGAGGTGGCGGTGGAGGTGACCACGGCCTGCATGCCGCCGATGTCGTTGGTGATCCGCGACTGCACCTCGCCGGTGCGGGTGCGGGTGAAGAACGCGATCGACTGCCGGTGCAGGTGGGCGAAGACGTCGGTGCGCAGCCGGTGCATCACCAGCTGCCCGACCCGGGTGGAGATCCAGGTCTGCGCCACGCCGAGCACGGCGGTCACCGCCGCCACGGCGATCATGCCGACGACCAGCCACACCAGCAGGGTCAGGTCGCGCTCCGGCAACGCGCGGTCGATCACCGCCCGCAGCAGGAAGGGCGAGGCCATCGCGACCACCGACGACACCACGATGATCGCGGTGACCACTGCCAACTGCCCACTGTACCGAGTGAACAGCCGGCCGATGCGGCGTAGCGAGACCGCGCGGGCCTGGGACTTCTCGGCGGCACTGACGGTCCGGGGAGCGCCGCCGCGGCCCTCCCGGTGGGTTTGCATGGTGTCCAAGGGGGTTCCTTTTCCGTTCGGGGGTTCGGGTTGATGTCTGCGAGCTCATTGCTGAGGTTACCTCATCATGAGGTAGCAACAGTGACTCCTGCTACCGTATTCCGGTGACCGGTACGACATCCGAACCCCCGGCCGACCCGCCAGCCGAACGGCCCGCCGAACCCCCGGCCGACCCGCCAGCCGGGCGGCAGGTCGAACCTCCGATAGGCGTGCCATCCGACCCGCCGACGGATCTTCCCGGCAAGCCGCCGGCAAACTCGCCGGCCCAGTCACCGATCGAGTCGCCATTCGGATCACCGGCCGAGCCACCGGCCGAATTGGCCGAGGAGAGCCTGGCGGAGCTGTTCTGGGCGGTGGCACGACGGCTGCGCCACCAGTCCCGGCGCACCCTCGAACCCTGGGACGTCAACCCCGGCCACGCCCGCGCCCTCACGGTGCTCACCCGGCACGGTGCGATGCGGCTCAGCGCCCTCGCCGAGCACCTGCACATCGCGCCCCGCTCCACCACCGAGGTCGTCGACGGTCTGGAGGAACGCGGGCTCGTCGCGCGCCGGCCCGACCCGGCCGACCGGCGGGCAACCCTGGTCACACCGACCGACGAGGGTACGCAGGTCGGCGCAGCCATCCGCGCGGCCCGTACCGCCGAGGCGGAACGCTTCTTCGGTCACCTCTCCCCCACCGACCACGCCGACCTCACCCGCATCCTCCGCACCCTCCGCCCCTGACCACACCCCTGCGACCCAGCCCCAGCCCCACCCCGCCCTTCCAGGCCAGGCCCACCCGCACAGTTCGGCGGCCCACTCGGCCAGAGCCTCGACCGGATTTTCAGCGCGTCGAATGCGTGGGAGGAGGACCCGACAATCCGGGAGCCCCCACATGTCAGCGAACCCGGAGCAGGCAACCGGAGCCCGCATCGGCCGCATCGCGTCGGGTGGCGAGGATCGCGCATACCTCGTGGCGTACCGCGTCAGGCTCGTGGACCAGGCGGTGGCGGGCGAAGCGCACCACCAGGATGCCGACGGTGGCGAGCAACGCGTCCCGGCGCAGGTCGATCTCGCGCTGGTGGGGGTCACCGTGGGTCGTCGCGCCGTCGAGCTCGAAATCGACGCGTTCCCGCTCGGCGTACACGTCGAGGTACATGGTGCGGCGGCCGACGACGACCCGGGCCTGGCGGCGGAAGGCGGGCATTCCCGGACCGGTGAAGACGTGGTCGTGTCCCCAGATCTCCAACGGGCTGCGGCATCCGGCGACGAGCCGGTCGAGCAGGGTGCGCAACTGCGCCCGTCCACTTAGCCTCGGTACGGCGGTGAGCGCCGAACCGATCCGCGCCGGGGTGGTGAGCCGGTCGTTGACAGCCCTGATCACCGGGGCCGGACGGTCCTCCGGGGACAACAGGGGCCAGGCGTCCACCAACGCCCGCTCCAACCGCACCACCGGTACTCCCGATCGGACGATCACCTCGGGAGGTCCGATCGTGAAGTCGACCCGCTGGTGCACCACCAGGTGCCGACGGGTCTGGAGTGCCGTGCCACGCGGGGTGTCCAGGTGCACCGGTTCCCCGTCGGGCTGCTCGCGCACACCCCAGACGGCCAGGGCGGTGACGCTGCCCAACGCCGCACGCCCGTCAGCCCAGACGAGCGCCGCACTCCGCTGGTGAGCACAGCCGAGCCTCCGAAATGCCGAACCACCGTCCACCCTGGCAGCCACCGTCCTGGCCTGCACCTGGGCCCCCGGGTGGGCGTGAACACCCGTGGGTGCGGTGCCACCAACGGGTGCGCCCGCATCGGTGGACTCGTGGACCTTGGGGGACTCGTGGGCTCGGGGGCGGATCAGGCTGGCGTCGACGTAGACGCCGGGCAGGACCCGTCGGAGCGCGCCGACGCGATAGGCATGCCGGAGCACCCAGGCCGGAACCACCTCGGCCGCCGCTCGTCGCGTCACCACGCCGCCGCTCCGCTCGACCAGCGACCGCAAAACAGGATGCATGCCCCGAAGGTTGCTCTCCCGCCCCCACCACCTCAACCTCACCACCCCTCTCCTGTGGACAGCGCTAGCCACTGTGGACAACTGCCCACCCGCCCGCCGTATTTGCTATGGGGCCTCATGATCGGGTCAGGATTTTGGAC